>JBEGPL010000254.1:0-6031 GCA_041181445.1 Pseudomonadota bacterium | reverse complement strand
ACTGCGCTGCGCGACCCAAAGGTCAACGAAGAAGGCACGCGCAAAATCTGGAACGAACACACCGCCGTTGTCGAACGTTACAACCAGCCGGGCAAATTCACCGCGTTCAACGGGTTTGAATATACGTTGATGCCGGGGGGCAACAATCTGCACCGCGTTGTCATGTTCCGCGATGGCAAGGCAGAGGCGGACGCGGTGCTGCCCTTTGGCGCTGCGGCCGACAACAGCCGGGTTGACCAGCTTTGGGATTATATGGACGGCTATGAAAAGGCGACCGGTGGCCGCGCGCTGGCGATCCCGCATAACAGCAATGTGTCGAACGGGCTGATGTTCGAAATGACCGGCCCCGACGGCGGGCCGATGACCGCCGATTATGCCCGGCGCCGCGCCGCGCACGAACCGGTGGTCGAGGTGACGCAGACGAAGGGGGACAGCGAGGCACACCCGTTCCTCTCGCCCAATGATGAATTTGCGGGCTATGGCACCGCCGGTTGGGACCTGGGCAATCTGACGATGACCCAGACGAAGACCAACAGCATGTTCGCGGGCGAATATGTCCGCGAGGCGCTGAAACGCGGGCTGGCGATCGAGGCGAAGACCGGCGTCAATCCGTACAAGCTGGGGATGATCGGGTCGACCGATTCGCACACCGCGCTGTCGACCGCCGACGAGAATAATTATTTCGGAAAATATGCGCTGGTCGAACCCAACGCCACCCGGGCCGCCGCCGCGCAGAATTTGGGCAGCAATACGGGCCGCTTTGGCTGGCATTATCTGGCGAGCGGCTATGCCGCAGTCTGGGCGACGGCGAACACACGGTCAGCGATCTTCGACGCCATTTTGCGGCGCGAAGTTTATGCGACCACCGGCCCAAGGATGCAGGTGCGTTTCTTTGGTGGATGGGACTTTGCCGCGCCCGACCTGAAAGCCGATTGGGTCAAGGCGGGCTATGAACGCGGCGTGCCGATGGGCGCGACGCTGGCACCCGGCCGGGGGGCGCCGCGTTTCATTGTGTCGGCGCTGAAGGATCCGATTGGCGCCAACCTTGACCGCATTCAGGTGGTCAAGGGTTGGACCGACGCCAGCGGCCGCGCGCAGGAACGCGTGTTCGACGTGGTGTGGAGCAGTCCCGAAACGCGCCAGCCGGGCGCAAACGGGAAATTGCCTGCGGTCGGCAACACGGTCGATATCGCCAAAGCGAGCTATGCCAACAGCATTGGCGCGCCCGAACTGACGACCATCTGGGTCGATCCCGATTTCGACCCTGCCGAGCGCGCCTTTTATTATGTCCGCGTCCTTGAAATCCCGACGCCGCGCTGGGTGTTGTTCGATGCGCTGCGTTATGGGGCAAAGCTGAACCCCGGCACACAACTTGTGTCGCAGGAACGCGCCTATACCAGCCCGATCTGGTTCGATCCGGCGGGGTGACAGGCATGTTCAGCATATCTTTGTGATTCAACGCTAAAAGCGTCCATGAATTAAGGGGCGCGTTTTTGTCGAAGAAACCAGAGTTGACGGTGATCATGCCGATGTTCAACTGCGCCCCCTTTGTTGCGGACGCGGTGACCAGCGTGCTCGACCAGAGTTTTGCCGACTTCCGTTTCCTGATCGTCGACGACGGGTCGACCGACGGATCGGGCGATATCGTCGCCAAACTGGTGGCGAGCGACCCGCGCGTCACCCTTTTTCGCCAAGACAATGCGGGCATTGTCGCCAGCCTGACATTCCTGCTGAGTCATGTGGAAACGCCGTATGTGGCGCGGATGGACGGCGACGACATCTGCCTTCCGGGTCGCTTCGCCCGCCAGATTGCGCATATGAAAGCGCAGCCGCACCTTGGCGCGCTCGGCACGCAATTTGTCGAGATTGACGAGAGCGGGCGGCAAATCCCCGACGATGATCCACTGCCCGTCGGGGTCGGCGCGGTCATGGCGCAGCTTGGCTTTCGACAACCGATTTGCAACCCGACGACGATGTTCCGGCGCGATGCGCTGATCGCGGCAGGCGGTTACCGCGAGGCGTTTCGCTTTTGCGAGGATTATGACCTGTTCCTGCGGCTGTCGCGTATCGCCGATATCGACAATCTGCCCGACCGGCTGCTGCAATATCGGCGCTCGCCGAACCAGATGAGCATCCGCAACAACAGCCGCCAGACGCGTCAGGCGGTGAAGGCGCTGTTTGCGCACCGCGAAGTGCTGGCGGGGCGACGCGACCCCTTTGATGCGATGGACCTGCTGCCCGCGGTTGCCGACATGGATGGTGTGTTCGGCCGCCCAGGTATGGCGCTGGCGATGCGCGCCGAAATTGTCTCGCGGCTGCGCTTTTCGCCCTTTGCGCTGGCCGGACCCGAGTTCGATCTGATCTGTACCCATGCTGCCAGCGGCGCGGCCTTTCCCGGCGGCTGGCGCACGGTTGCGCGCTGTCTGCGGCTGGGCTTGCCGCGTCAGGCACTTGCGCTGGCGTTCAACATGACCAAGGGGCGGCTTTCGGTATCGAGACTCGCCAAAGGCCGCACAGCGTCATAACATGCCGGTCGTCCAATCGGTGGGGGATGGCATGGTCGATGTTTTCATATCCTATTCGCGCGACAACAAGGCGCGGGTCGCCCAGATTGCCGACGCCGTCACGCGCGCGGGATATGACGTGTGGTGGGATGCCGAACTGCCGCCGCACCGGTCCTATGGCGACGTCATCACCGAAAAAATTACCGGTGCGCGGGCCGCGATTGTCGTCTGGTCGCACAGCGCCGCCGCGTCCGAATGGGTGCGTGCGGAGGCCGATGTCGCGCGCCAGCAGAAAAAACTGATCCAGACGGCGATTGACGATGTCATGCCGCCGCTGCCGTTCAACCAGATCCAGTTCGCCGACATCAGCGACTGGCAGGGGCAGGACGAACATAGCGGTTGGCGCAAGATCAAGATGAGCCTGGTCGATCTGTGCGGCGCGCGCAGCGGTGAAGCGGTGGCCGCACCGCCGCCGCCGATACATGCGCCGGAACCGATCGCATCGCCACGGGCCGCTGCGCCCGACCCCGCACCGCAGGGGCGCAATCGCAACCTGTTGCTGGCGGTGCTGGCCGTGGCCGCACTGGTCATCGCCGCGCTGGTCTGGCGACTGCTGGGCAGCAGCGACGCGCCCGCCGCGCCGATGACGGCGAGCGGCAATATGGTTGATGCTGCACCCGATGCGCCGGGCGATGCGGCAGGCGACACGATGCCTGCCGAGCGCTTTACATTGGCGGCGGTGATCAATGATTCGGACGGGTTTTCCAACATCCGCGCCCGCCCTTCACAAGCATCGGATGTCGTCGGCAAGGTGCTGGAGGGTGAGAAATTCCTGACCTATCCGCAAAAGGGGACATGGTGGCGCGTGCGCAAGGCCGACGGCACCAACGGGTTTATGGCGCGGCGCCTGATCCGCGTGCTCGACGGTCCCAGTCCCGACCCGGCGCCGCCGGTTGATGGTGGCACGGACGATATCATGCGCGAAGGCGGACCGCCGCCCGCGCCGATGGCGCCCGACAGCACTGATAATGCGGCGCTGGTGCCGGCCGCCAGCGGTTACGGCGCGATCATCCCGGGGTCGAGCCGCCGCGCGCTGACGTCCGCCGACATCGCCGGTTTGTCGGCGGTCGAGCTGAAACTGGCGCGCAACGAGATTTTCGCGCGCAAGGGCATGCGGTTCAAGGACGCCCGGCTCGCGGCGCATTTTGCGCAATTCGACTGGTATCGCCCGACGCGCGACGCGGTGGCGCTCAACGAACTGGAAAAGGCGAATGTCGCGCTGCTGCGCGCGGCAGAGAGTGGCCGTTGACGCCAGCACTGGACGACGCGGACGCGCTGGCCGGGGCCGAATCGGCGGCGGCGGCGCGGCTGGCACGCGGCGACAGTCTGAGCGCCTATGACAAGTCGCAGGCGGCGCGCGACGCGGGGCTGGACAGCGTGCGGCTGCGTTACCTGAATGTCCGTGCGCTCGCGGCGACGGGGGACAGCGCGGCGGCGCTGGCGCGGTATCACGCGCTGGACGTCGGTGCACAGGGCGACGCCGACAGCCTGGCGCTGGAAGGGCGCATCCTGAAAGACATGGCCTTTGCCGGCGGCGGCGACGCCGATGCGCGGCTTGCCGAAGCGGCGGCGGCCTATGTCCGCGCTTTTGATCGGTCGGGCGACGCCTTTCCGGGGATCAACGCGGCCAGCCTGCTGGCGATGCAGGGCGAAGGCGCACAGTCGGCGGCAATATTGGCGCAGCTGGCGGCGATTTTGGGCGATGGGCCGCCTGCCGACTATTGGGCCGGGGCGACACGGGTCGAGGCCGCGCTGTTGCAGCACGACGGCGCGGCGCTGGCGCGGCTGCTGGACGGTGGCGGCTGGGTTACGACGGGCGATGCGGCGTCGCGGGCATCGACCTGTTTGCAGGTGCGGCGGCTGGCGGCAAGCGGCGCGGTGGATTCGGCGGCGGCGCGGACGGTGTGCGCGGCGCTGCGGCCCGGGCCTGTGGTGACATATTCAGGGCATATGTTCCGCAGCGATGCCGCCGCCGAGGCGCGGATATCCGCCGCCATCGGGGCCGAACTCGACCAGTTGGCGCCATCGGCGCTGGTCGGGCCGCTGGCGTGCGGCGCCGACATATTGTTCGCCGAAGCGGCGCTGGCGCGCGAGATTGATCTGGTCGTGGTGATGCCGTTCGACGGCGATGATTTCAAAGCGATTTCGGTGCTCAGCGGCGGCGCGGCATGGGGCGCGCGGCACGACGCGGCGCTGGCGGCGGCGTCGCGCGTCGTCGCGGCGAGCGCAGCGCAATTTGTCGGAGACGATCTGCAATTCAAACTGGGCAGCCTGACCGGAATGGGGGTCGCCATCCTGCGCGCGGCGGCGCTGGAAACCGACGCCGTGCAACTGGTCGTGGCGCAGGGGGAGGACGTCGGGCCGCGCGCGCGTTCCGAACATGCCGGGACGCACGCCGATCAGGCGATGTGGCAGGCGACCGGGCGCGCAAGCATCGCCATCGCCGCCGGGCCGGTCGACCGGCGACTGGATTTTCCGCCAACGCCCGCCATGGCGCCGGTGCCGCGCGGCCAATATGCGTTGTTGTTCGGCGATTATGCCGGTTTTTCGAAGCTGCGCGAGGCAGACCTGCCGCTGTTCGAGCAGGACGTTCTGGGCCGGATCGGCGCGGTGCTCGCCGCCCATGGCGACGCCGTGCTGTTCCGCAATACATGGGGCGACGCCGTTTATGCGGTGATCGAACAGCCGCAGGCCGCCGCCGCGATTGCGCTGGCGATTCAGGCGGTTCTGCGCGACCTGCCCGCCGCGCTCGGCACGGCGGCCGACGGCGCCGGGATGCGCATCGGGCTGCACTATGGACCGCTGTTTCGCGGGCAGGACCCGGTGACGGCGGCGGCAAGCTGGTACGGCACCGAAGTGACGCGGACGGCGCGCATCGAACCGGTCACACCGACGCGCAGCGTGTTTTGCACCGAAAGCTTTGCCGCCGCGCTGGCGCTGGCGGGGACGGGCGGTTTCGACTGCCACTATGTCGGGCGAATCACCTTGGCCAAGGACTATGGCGCGCTGGCGATGTATCGCTTGTCGGATTTATAGACGGGTCGCGTTGGACGATGCCCGCTTGCGCCTTACCTGGCGTCCTTCGACAGGCTCAGGACGAACGGAGTCTTATCGGACAGCCTCCACTCCCAAATCCTCCCCGGAACGGGGAGGTGGATCGCCGCAGGCGAGACGGATGGGGTTCTCCTATGGGCGGCCGCTCTCCGCTGACAGCCCCCTCCGTCAGCACTTCGTGCTGCCACCTCCCCGTGCCGGGGAGGATTTGGGACGGTGCGCCAACCGCCCCCCTTCAGGGGAGGGGCAGTGAGACTTGGGGCTGCGGAGCAGGCCCTAGTCGCAGCGGGGTGGGGCTTTGCGGGCGGTCACCCGCGCCTGCGCACCAGCCGCGCGATGAAGAAGCCGTCGAGGCCGTCAGCTTCGGTCAAAATGCCCGGCCCGGTGCGGACCCAGCCTTGCGCAGCGGGGGC
>JBEGPL010000253.1:0-5632 GCA_041181445.1 Pseudomonadota bacterium | reverse complement strand
ACCAGATTCGCGTCCATGCGCTGGAGGCGCTGGGGGTGCCGATCATGGGCGAGCCGGTCTATGGCAGCGGCGGGCCCAAGGGCCGCACCGTGCTCCATGCCGAACATTTGCGGCTGGCCCGCGGCGACAAGCCGCCGGTCGAGGCCCGCGCGCCCTTCCCCGACGCGTTCGCCGCGCTGGGCTTCGCCGCGCCGGACGCCATCTAGGCACCCGGCGATGGTCGACATCAGCATCCCCAACAGCGCAATCGAAGAGAAGTTCCTCGCGGGAAGCGGCCCCGGCGGCCAGAATGTCAACAAGGTCGCGACGACCTGTCAGCTGCGCGTCGATGTGTTCGCGCTGGGGCTGGAGCCCGATGTTTTTCGCCGCCTGAAGACGCTGGCGGGCAGCCGGATGACGGCGGCGGGCGAGATTTTGATCGTCGCGCGGCAATATCGAACGCAGGAAGCCAACCGCGCCGACGCCCGCGAACGGCTGATGGCGCTGCTCGAACGCGCGCACATCCGCCCAGAGCGGCGGATCAAGACCAAGCCGAGCAAGTCCGCCAAAGCCAAGCGCGTCGACAGCAAAAAGGCGCGCAGCACGGTCAAGGCCGGCCGCGGCCGCGTGCACGGCGACAATTGAGGACAGGGAGAGGGCTCCACAATGTGCAACCTTTACCGCCTTGACGCCCCTGCCAACCAGATTGCGGTGCAGTTTGACGCCGACCCTGGCGATGACCCGTGGGATGGCGGCTATGTCGCGCCGCTGCGCCCGGGTCCGGTGATCGTCAGCGACGGGAGGGCGGGATCGCGGCGGCGCATGGTGCCGCGGCTGTGGGGATTTCCGCCGCCGCCAAAGGGCCGCGCGCCGGTCACCAACGTCCGCAATCTGGACAGCCCGTTCTGGATCGGCACGCTGCGCCACCCCGAACTTCGCTGTCTGGTCCCGGTCACGCGTTTTCAGGAATGGTCGGGCGAAAAGGGGCATAAGCGCGCGCACTGGTTTTCGCTGCCCTCGCAGCCGATCTTTGCCTTTGCCGGTATCTGGCGACAGGCCGACGAGTGGGCGACCTTTGCCTTTTTGACGTGCGAGCCCAACCGGCTGGTCGGCGCGGTCCACCCCAAAGCAATGCCGGTGATCTTGCACCCGGAGGATTATGACCGCTGGCTGACCGCCGACTGGAAAGACGCGCGGACGCTGGTCGCGCCCTTTCCCAGCCAGTTGATGGCGGTCCAGGATGACGGCCAACCGCCGTTACTGTAACCGGGGCGCAACAGTTGCAGGAGACAAGCGTGCCATGACCCTCAACCGCCGCCAGTTCGCCGGCCGATCGCTGGCCGCCGCCTTTGCCGGGCTCGCCGCGTGCAGCCATCGCGCCGGGGTCGCCGCCAGCAGCAAAAGCCCTCTCGGCCCGCTGCAAAAAGATCCCGCTGGCCTGCTCGATCTGCCGCAGGATTTTTCCTATCGCATCATTTCCGCCTTTGGCGATCCGATGGACGACGGCGGCACCGTGCCCGACCGCGCCGATGGCATGGGTGCCTTTGCGGGGCCGGGTGGTCAGGTCATCCTGGTGTGCAACCACGAACTGGCGGTGCGCCACGTCCGCGATGCCGGTTATGGGGCGGCCGCCGCGCGGGCCACCGCCTATGACCGCACCGCCGATGGCAACGCGCTGGGCGGCGGGACGACAACGCTCCATTATGATCCGGCCGCCGGCAAGGTCGTGCGTCAATTTCGCAGCCTGTCGGGGACAATTCGCAACTGTGCCGGCGGGATTACGCCGTGGGGCAGCTGGCTGAGCTGCGAAGAAGATGTCAGCCGTGCGGGCTATGGCGGAATCGGCGCCGATCACGGCTATGTTTTTGAAATTCCCGCCGCCGCGACGGGCGAAACGCCCGCCGTGCCGCTCAAGGCCATGGGCCGGTTCAACCATGAGGCCGCCGCTGTCGACCCGCGCACCGGCATTGTTTACATGACCGAAGACCGCGATGACAGCCTGCTCTATCGCTATATCCCCGACGTGCCGGGGCAATTGGCGGGGGGTGGACAGCTTCAGGCACTGGCGCTGGCGGTGGCGGATACGCGCAACTGGGCGGCGCGGACGCTGGCGGTGCGGGCGCCCCAGTCAGCGCGCTGGATCACGCTTGATAACCCCGAAAGCCCGGCGGACGACCTGCGAATGCGCGGTGCCGCGCTGGGGTGCACGCTGTTCGCGCGCGGCGAGGGCATCAAATATGGCGACGGCGCGCTCTATTTCACCTGCACCAGCGGCGGCGCGGCCAAATTGGGGCAGGTTTTCCGGCTGCGTCCCGGGCGCGCCCGCAAAGCCGACAAGATCGACCTCTATTATGAATCGACGACGCCCAGCGGGCTGAACTTCGGCGACAATCTGACGGTGGCACCCGGTGGATGCCTGATCATCAGCGAGGATCAATATAGTGATCCGGTCGACAATCATGTCCGCGTGATCACGCCGCGCGGTGACTCTTTTGCCCTCGCCCGGCTGCGGGTTCAGACCGAAAGCGCGGGCGCCTGCTTTGCGCCGGATGGCCGCACCTTGTTTCTGAATATTTATAGCCCGGCAAAAACGCTGGCAATTTCGGGTCCATGGCAAAAATTGCTGAAAGCCTGAAGACTTAGCCATTTTGGCGCCGCCGCAATTCACCGTCCGCTAACCATTTTATGCGAAAAATGCCGGTCAACATAACAAAGCCCGGAAAAGGACGAGTCGCTCGTGTTGGGAAATGAATTGAATGCGCACCAGACCGGACAGGAAACCCGCCGCTCGCGGCGGGCGGAGATTGTCGCGCGTGCGCGCTTTCGCGAGCCCGGCTGTAATCCATTCGAAGTGCAATTGTTCGACCTGTCAGCGACGGGTTTCCGCATGGTGACATATGGCCGCCCGCAAATGGGTGTGCATATCTGGGTCACCCTCCCCGGTTTGCAGGCGCTCGAAGCCATCGTCCGACGTGCCAGCGGCAATGAATATGGCTGCGAATTTGCCAGCCCGCTGCATCCATCGGTCGCCGAACACCTGCAACGCCAACTGCGACGCTGACGGCCGCCAGGCGCGTTCGCAGCACCAAGCCGCCGCACGGCCCATAAATCATGGCGCGCCTGACCGGTTTCGGTTAGAGGCCGCTGCATGCTATCAATCCTTCCTGTCATGGCTGGCGGCGCGCTCGGCGCGGCCCTGCGCTACTTGGTCGGCCGTGCGCTGCCGCCGGTTGGCGTGAGCGGCTTTCCGGTCGCGACGCTGTGCGTCAACCTGATCGGCGGCTTTGCCATGGGGATGCTGGCGGCGTGGCTGACGCGCGGCGGCGGCGGTGAAGGCTGGCGCTTGTTTCTGGGCGTCGGATTGCTTGGAGGTTTTACGACTTTTTCGGCGTTCAGCCTGGATGCGATGGTGATGATTGATCGCGGCGCATGGGGCCTGTTCGCGAGCTATGCGCTGCTCTCTGTCCTCGGTTCGGTGGCGGCACTGGCGTTCGGCATGATGATTGTCCGGGGGAGCGCGGCATGAGCTTTACGCCGCCCGCCAACCGCCCGATCCGCGCCACCGTGTCGGCCGATGACGACGGCATAAGGCTCGACCGCTGGGTCAAGCGCCACCATGCCGGACTGCCGCATGCCTTGCTGTCGCGCTGGGCGCGCAGCGGCGATGTGCTGATCGACGGCAAACGCGCCAACGTGTCGGACCGGATCGCCGCTGGCCAGAAAATCACCATGCCATCGCCCCCAACCCCGGTCGAACCGCGCGCCGAGGGTGCGCGCGGCAAGCTGTCCGACGAGGACGCCCGCTTTGCCCGCGACATGGTCATCCACCGCGACGGTGCCGCCATCGTCATCAACAAGCCGCCGGGGCTGGCGACACAGGGCGGCACTGGCACGCTGGTTCATGTCGACGGACTGCTCGACGCGCTCGCCTATGACCTGACATTGCGGCCCAAGCTGGTCCACCGGCTCGACAAGGATACGTCGGGCGCATTGCTGCTCGCGCGGTCGGCGAAGTCAGCGGCCTATTTCGCCAAAAGCTTTTCCAGCCGCACCGCGCGCAAGACATATTGGGCCATCGTGATGGGCGTGCCCGACATTGCGCAGGGCGAAATTGACCTGCCGATCAATAAGCAGCCGGGCAGCGGCGGCGAAAAAATGCACGTCGATCTGGAAAATGGCCTGCCCGCGCGCACCCGTTATCGCATCATCGAACGCGCCGGGAACAGCGCCGCCTGGGTCGAACTCACCCCCTTTTCGGGGCGCACGCACCAATTGCGCGTGCATATGGCCGCGATCGGCCACCCGATTGTCGGCGACGGCAAATATGGCGGCAAGGACGCGTTTCTGACCGGCACAATCAGCCGCAAGATGCACCTGCACGCGCGCCGCATCCGCATCGACCACCCCGACGGCCACACGCTCGACGTCACCGCTGATCTGCCTGCCCATTTTGCCGAGAGCCTGAACGATATCGGCTTTGACCTGTTGCTGGGTGACATGCGTGTCGACGATGACGACGGACCCGCCAAACCGAGCCGCGTCGAGGAAAAGGCCGCCGCCAAGGCGCACAGCAAACAGGTGCGGAAATTGCGGCGGGGCGAACGGCGCGGGCGCGCCGATGCCAAAACCGAAACCGCCGACCGCCCTGCGCGCAAATTGCCGGCCAAGGCCAAGGGTAAAAAGCCGCCCGCCAAGACCGGCGACGCGCCGCGCGCTGCATCGAAGCCGCGCGCCGCTGCCGCCCCGCCGCGCGCTGCACCCAAACCGCGCGCACCGGCGCGGACAGGCCCGCCGAAAACAGCCGGCAACGCCCGGCCCAAGCGCCGCGGCTGAACGGCGTTGCACCCGAACGCCGCCTTTCGCACGCTCGACCCCGACCTTGCCGCCGCGCTGGTGGCCGAAATCGGCTTTGCCACGATCTTTGCGACGACCCCCGACGGCCCGCGGGTCGCCCATGCGCCGGTCATGTTGGACGGCGACAACCGCCTGCTGTTCCACATTTCGCGCGGCAATGCCCTCACCCGTCACATTGACGGCGCGACCGCGCTGGCGGTGGTCAACGGCCCCGACGGCTATGTCAGTCCGGGCTGGTATGACGGTGCCAATCAGGTGCCGACGTGGAATTATGTCGCGATCGAGATGGAGGGGACCGTGACGCGGCTGGACCGTGACGCGCTGATCGATCAGGTCGACCGGCTGTCGGCTCATTTTGAGGCGCGTGTCTTTCCCGACGCACCGTGGACCCGCGCCAAAATGGACCCCGCAATCTTTTCACGGATGATCGACGCGATCAGCGGCTTTGTCCTGACCGTTCAGGCGTGGCGCCCGACGCTGAAACTGTCGCAGAACAAGCCGGCCGCCGAACGTGCGCGCGTGATCGCCGGTTTGCAGAAAAATGGCCAGGGCGCATTGGCGCATCTGATGGCACAATTGGTTCAGGGAGACGGCTCATGACCCCGCGCGAACAGGACGAAAAACGGGCTTTTCAGCGCCACATGGCGCTGTCGGTCATCCGGTTGATGGGGGCGGGTTTCATCGTCGCCGGGCTGCTCGCGTGCATGGGCAGGCTGGCGTTTCTGGGCGATACGCTGGCGGTGCCCGTCGGCGTGCTGCTGATCGTCAACGGAATTGTCGATTTCGCCATCTTGCCGCC
>JBEGPL010000252.1:0-3402 GCA_041181445.1 Pseudomonadota bacterium | reverse complement strand
AAAACCCTGATCGGTCCACATGGCCGCGAGCCGCCGGCCGGTCTGCGCCGCATCCAGCCCCCGTGCCATCGCCACGGCAATGTGGGTGCTATGATATTTGATATCACCGGCGTAGGCGATGACGAGCGGCTTTCCGTTGACATGTAAATCGATGCGGACCGGCACAATGCGCCCTTCGCGCGGCCATTCGGCGTCAACGACGACATCGGCGACCGAAAATCCCGCACCCGCGATCCGCGCCAGATCGACAATCAGCTGACGAAGATAGTCCGGTTCCTGCTCCGTTTTGGTATCGAGCAAGACGAGATTGTTCAGAAAAAGTGTCGCATCGGTTCCCGGGTGGTAATAATCCACCTCGCACATCGCCGCGATGACCGTCTCCGTCGTCACGCTGCCATCCATGTCGGCAATGCCCGCGTAGAGCAGGGCGGGGTCAGGTTGCGCGGGCGCGAAAACACCATGCGCGGACAACGCCGCAACAATTCGCCGCACAACTGTTTTGCGCGACGGCGCCAATTCGGGCAATTGTCCCTTGTGGTGGTGTGTCGGCCCGGCAGCGACCCGTTCCGCACGCCGACCGCGCGACCGTACCCGGCCTGTCAGGTCGCGCAGCACCGAAACGAGACCGGCAAAACTCCACAGTCCATAAGCGATCAGGCCCGAAAGCGCGGCGAAGACGAAGATTTGCACGCCCGTCGCCGTATCGTCGGGAAAACGGACGAACAGAAACAGGGCGGCCGTGGCCAGCACGCCGCCTGCGCCAAAGGAGAGCCAGACGGGGCGGCGCAATGGGATCATTGCCGTTATGCCCGCTCCAGCAATCCTTCGTCCTTGATCCGTTTTTGCCAGAGCGCGGGCGCGTTGACGTGGACATTTTCCCCGGCGCTGTCGACCGCGACGGTGACGGGAAAATCGGCGACTTCAAATTCGTAAATCGCCTCCATGCCCAGATCGGCAAAGCCCACCACTTTGCTTCCTTTGATCGCGCGCGCGACCAGATAGGCTGCGCCGCCGACTGCCATCATATAGGCGCTTTTGTGCCGGGCAATCGCCGCCGTCGCCGCCGGGCCGCGTTCGGCCTTGCCCACGCAGGCCAGCAGCCCCTGATCGAGCATCATGTCCATGAACTTGTCCATGCGGGTCGCGGTGGTTGGGCCGGCGGGGCCGACGATTTATTCGCCGACGGGATCGACCGGGCCGACATAATAGATGACACGCCCGGCAAAATCGACCGGCAATGGCTCGCCATTTGCCAGCATGTCGGCGATACGCTTGTGCGCGGCGTCGCGCCCGGTGAGCATCTTGCCATTGAGCAGCAGCCGGTCGCCCTGTTGCCAGCTCGCGACCACTTCGGGCGTCAGCGTGTCGAGGTCGACGCGCTTGGCGGCGCTGTCGGGCATCCAGTCGATGGCGGGATAGTCCGACAGTTTTGGTGGCTCCAGATAGGCGGGGCCGCTGCCGTCGAGCGTTACATGGGCATGGCGCGTGGCGGCGCAATTGGGGATCATCGCCACCGGTTTCGATGCGGCGTGCGTCGGCCAGTCGGCAATCTTCACATCCAGCACGGTGGACAGCCCGCCCAGTCCCTGCGCCCCGATACCGAGCGCGTTGACCTTTTCATAAAGTTCGATGCGCAGTTCCTCAATCGGCGAGGATGGCCCGCGTGCCAACAGCTCGGTCATGTCGATCGGGTCCATCAGCGATTGTTTCGCGAGCAGCATCGCCTTTTCCGCGGTGCCGCCAATGCCGATGCCCAGCATTCCCGGCGGGCACCAGCCCGCGCCCATTTGCGGCACCATGTCGAGCACCCAGTCGACGATCGAGTCGCTGGGGTTCAGCATCTTGAACTTCGACTTATTCTCGCTGCCGCCGCCCTTGGCCGCGACGTCGATATGCACCTTTGCACCCGGCACCATTTCGACGTTGAGGACCGACGGCGTATTGTCTTTGGTGTTGACGCGGCTGAACGCAGGGTCGGCCAGAATCGAAGCGCGCAGCTTGTTTTCGGGGTGGAGATAGGCGCGGCGCACGCCTTCATCGACCACCTGTTGCAAGCTGCGCGGGCTGTCGAGCCGGCAATCCATGCCCCATTTGATGAACACGGTGACGATGCCGGTGTCCTGACAGATCGGCCGGTGCCCCTCGGCGCACATCCGGCTGTTCGACAAAATCTGTGCCATCGCGTCTTTGGCGGCGGGCGAAACTTCGCGTTCATAGGCCGCGCCCAAGGCGCGGATATAATCCATCGGGTGAAAATAGCTGATATATTGGAGCGCGTCGGCGACGGTTTCGATCAGATCCTCTTCGCGGATGGTGACGGGCGCGGTCATGACGATGCCTTTTCCAAAAAATTTACCGGTCGGGCGGGGTGAGGCCGCGCCGCAAAATGCCAAAGTCTATTCGCCGGGGTCTTCCGCGCGCCGCCGACCAAAGCCCAGCGCGGTGGGGGCGGTTTCGACGTCTTCCTCCGGTTCGGCGCGGGCGCGGCGCGGGCGCAGCGGCGGCAGGTCACCGGGGTCAAAGCTGGCGAGCGGCTTGCGGCGGATCACCGCCTGCCAGCTGCCCAGCGCGGCCGCGACCAGCAACGCCGCCCACCCGGCGCTAATGGCCGCGGTCAGCGTCCAGCCGAACGCCATCGGCGCGGTCCACGCCATCACCACAGGCACACAGGCGAAAATCACCAATGTACCAAATAATTTCCACCAGCCCGACATCGTCGTCATCGCCTGACCAATCACCAGATTGCACGCGGCGAGCAGCCCGAACTTCATCCACACCGGCCACGCCAGCGACGTGATTGACCCGCTGTACCCACCGACCGCAAAGGCCGCCTGAATGTCGAACAACAGCCAGTTTTCATAGCCGTCGAACAGCGCCGCGATCAGCGGAATGGGGAGCGCGAGCACCAGCATGCGCAGCCGCAGGTCGCGAAACAATGCCCAGATACCACTGGTCAGAAAGGCGGCATAAAGCAGCATGAACAGATAATCCTGTTCGTTGCCGCTGCGCATCGCAATCAGCCGCTGCATTTGCTGCGGCGTGCCTTCGGGACCGAAAATGGCCGCCAGATCGGCCTGATTGCGTGCCATTTCAAACGCCAGAACCGGCGAACCAAAGCCCGGCGGCATGGCGTGGCTGTCCTGCGGAAACAGCTGGAGCAGGATGGCCGCGAAAAACGCCGTCGCCAGCCCCAGCAGAAAAGTCAAAACCCAGGCATAGCTGGGCGCGGCGGGCCGGTGCCGTTGCCGGTCAAACCATTCGCCGATGATTTCAGGCAGGCCGCGGCCGCGCTTCGGCTTGGCTATCGACAATCGGCACACTTTCCGCGCACTTCGATCACCGGGCGGTCGGCTTCGAACCCTGATGCTTTGGCGGTGGCGCGCACCCCCTGTGCCAGCCCGT
>JBEGPL010000251.1:0-7108 GCA_041181445.1 Pseudomonadota bacterium | reverse complement strand
TGCCGTTCCGAAGTGCGGGTCGGGGCGGGTGAAATCGGTGACCCAATAGCCATGATAGCCCGCGCTTTCATCACCCTTGGGCCCTTGCACCGGCTTGTTCTTGAAGATCGGCGCGAACCAGATCGCGGTGACGCCGAGACGTTCGAGATAGCCAAGACGCGCCGTCAGCCCCTTGAGGTCGCCGCCATGGTAAAATCCTTTGGCGGTCGGATCGTAACCGGTGCTCAACCGATCCCCCTTCAATCCGCCTTCGTCGTTGTTGCTGTCGCCATTTTCGAATCGGTCGGGCAGGACGAAATAGACCACTTCTTCCGCCGGTGTGCGTGCACGATAGTCGCCCACCGGCGGCGCTGGTGCCGCAGTGGCCGCCGCGCTCGCCAGCAGCAAGCCTGCCAGGCCCGACGCCAAGCGCATCACGCGGCCACCGCTGCAACCGGCGACGGGCTGCAAAACTTGTTCAGAAAGTCGATATGCAGCGGCATGTCGCGCACGGCATCAACACAACATGCTTCGGTTTCATGCAGAAATTGTTTGAGCGCGCCAGGAGACATGGCATCGGCCAACGGGTTCCAGCCCAACGGTTCGATACCTTGCCCGGCCATGACCTGAAGCCAGGCAACTTCGGTGAAAAGTTCGTCATGTTCGCGATAGATATAGGCGGCCGCACGAAACTGATCGATCTTCGCTGCGAGCGTATCGGGCACATCCATCGATCGGCACCGATCCCAAAAGGGCTCGCCGATCCGTTCATTCGCCTTGTAATGCAGGATCAGAAAATCGCGTATCCGGCTAACCTCAAAGTCGGTCTGGCGGTTGAATTCCGCGACAATTGACGGATCGGATGGTCCGCGCGGCAGCACCGCCAGAAAGCGCGAAATGGTCGACTGAATCAAGTGGATACTGGTCGATTCGAGCGGCTCCATAAATCCCGACGCCAGTCCCACCGCCAAGCAATTGCGGTTCCAGACCCGTCGCCGCTTGCCCGTCACAAAGCGCAGCGGGCGCGGTTCGTCCAGCGGTTCGCCGTCGAGATTGGCCAATAGGGTGACGACCGCTTCGTCGTCCGAAACATGGTCGCTGCAATAGACATAGCCGTTGCCAATGCGATGCTGGAGCGGGATGCGCCATTGCCATCCGCCGGCCCGCGCCGTTGATCGGGTATAGGGCGTGAAGTCGCCTGACGCCGCGCAGGGCACAGCCACCGCGCGGTCACACGGCAACCACTGCGACCAATTCTCGTAGCCGGTCTCCAACGCCTGTTCGATGAGTAGTCCACGAAAGCCCGAACAATCGAGAAAGAAATCGCCGCCGATGCGGCGACCGTCCGCCATCACCACCGCCGCGATGTCGCCGGTTTCACCACGTTCGACCGACCCGACCTTGCCTTCATGCCGCACAACGCCGCGCGCTTCGGCATAACGGCGCAAATATGCGGCATAAAGCCCGGCATCGAAGTGATAGGCATAAGGCATTTCAGGCGACGTTGCTGCACCACGCCCGCGCTGCATTCGCATGGTCCGTGCGGCCAGCTCGTTGACCGAATAATGCAACAACGGTTTGGCAAGACCCATGCTGTGCCCGCGTGCCCAGTAATGCTGAAACGGCAACAGCCCCGCCGAACGGCCGATCGAGCCGAAAGCGTGCATATAGCTGTGCCCGGGCCGCAGCCAGCCGTCGAACGCAATCCCCAGCTTGAACGATCCCTTGGTCTCGCGGAGGAATTCAGCCTCGTCGAGGTCGAGCGCGGCATTGAAAAGGTGGATTTGCGGGATGGTCGCCTCACCCACGCCAACTGTGCCGATGTCATCAGATTCGATCAGAATGACCTGGTAGCCAGCGGGCGCAAACCGGACCAGCGCGGCGGCAGTCATCCAGCCCGCAGTGCCGCCACCCACGATCACGATCGTATAGGTTTGTTTCGCCCGCATTGGGTCACCTTTGCCGCAAGATCAAGGCCGGTTGCAACCCCCGGCGTTGGCGCCCGGGAGCAGGAGGGTGCAGGATCCCGGCGACGCAACCCGCGCACCGGGACCCTGTCGCGCCCTCTATGCGTCAGAACTTGTACGCAAGGCCGACGAGGTAAGTCCGGCCATATTCTTCGTAATCGATGATCTGGCGGCGATCGCCGTTCTGAAAGTTGATGAACGGTTCGTTGGTCAGATTGAGGCCCTGCAGCGTGACCGAAAGTCCATCGAGCATGCCCGAGGAGAAGCGATAGCCGATTTGCGCGTCAAAGACCGATTCGGGATAGGTTTGGCGGAAATCGCGGCCTGCCGAAATGCCGATGAATTCGGCCAAAAAGCTTGAGCGATAGCGATGACTGACGCGCGCCTCAAAGCCAGACTTTTCGAAATAGACGGTCGAATTGACAACCCATTTCGACAACCCCGGAACCGTCGGGCGTTGCGTCGTGCCGACGATCTGCAGCTCGCTGTCGGTGTAAGAAGCGCTGGTCTGGAACCCGATGCCGTCAAGCGCGGAGCTCAATTCCCCGAAGGGGAGCGAGAGCGAGGCTTCGACGCCGCGGATATATCCCTTGGCACCATTGTCCGGCCCGCTGACAACACCCAAATAGGTGGACGCATTGGCCAAGGCGAGCTGCGTCGGGGTCAGTACCGGCTGCAGATAGGTGAAGTCGCGCACAATACCCGCATTGGGGTTTACGAAATCGTCGAGCCATTTGTAGAACCCGGCAACCGAGACATAGCCCTTGCCGCCGCCGAAATAATATTCGGCAGAAACATCGACGCCGTCAGCCTGATAGGGCCGCAGTGACGGGTTGCCGCCGCCGCCGCTAAAGATCGAACGGAGCGGGCCTTGAAGCGTGTTGCTGATCGAGGCGTTGGACGATGCGTTCAGTTGGTCCATGCGCGGGCGTGCCAGCGTCCGGGCGGCGCCGAAACGAACCTTGAACGCGTCCGAAAAATCAAAGTTGAGCGCCAGACTGGGCAGGACATGGGCATAGCGCGCGCCGTCCGTAACCGGCCTGCGCACCGCGCCGATACCACCCGGCGAGTCAAAGCCGCTCGACGATTGGTCGGTAAAGACCAGCTGAACGCCGACGTTTCCGGTCAGCCCAACGCTGCCAAGCTGTGATTCCAGATCGGCGCGGACATACCCTGTTGTGACCTGTTCATTCACCGTCCAGTCGCCCGGGAAGGGAAGACTGGAGCTTTGGACGTCGGTCAGGACATAGGTGCCGTCTGCGATCAGTTGGCGCGGATCATATGTCACCTGATTGCCAAAACCGAGAAAACCGAGCGATGCCGTCGGCGTCAGCAGCGCACTGGTCGGGATTGGCCGGCGCGTCACCGCGCCCATGCCAACATAAACCGACGTCCCGCCTGCCAGACTCAGGAAATTCTGCGTAATGTCGCGCGATTTCGAGCGATCGGCATAGCTGAAGCCAGCAACCAGGTTCTTGACCAATCCCGATTCAACCTTGCCAACGACCTCGCCACGCACCGACCACAGTTCGTCAAGCGTTTCGGTATCGTTGATGAAGCCCGCCTGCACGATGCTGCCGGTCCCGCCGCCGCCCCAGCCGCGCGGGTCGGTCAATTGGATCAGATTGGTATCGGCATAGTTGATCGTGTTGGTGAACGCGAACGGGAAGCCGCTGCCCGGCGGCGTGGTGCGCGTATAGGCGACGGTATCGGACGGCGCCGTCGCATTGGCAGCAAAGCTGAGACCACTGTAGGATTCAATCTGTTCAAGGTCGCGCTTCGACCGCGAATAGGACGCATCGACCATGACGGAAACATGGTCGTTTTCGTATTTGGTGTTCCAGCCCGCCGCGAAAGTGCGGGTATCCTTGGAATCATAATCGTTGCGGACGACCGGCTGGACGCCGGTGAACCGAGCCGTATCGGCAAAGCCCGGGGTCGGCGAAGCCGACGTGATCACCGTGCCTGCACCCCAGCCCGGATTGAGCGGAAATTCAATGCCGCGTTGCGGTTGACGTTCCTGATAATCGGCAAAGAAGACGTCGATCGATGTATCCCAGTTTTCGGACGGCTGCCACTGCACCGTTCCGAACAGGCCGAGCCGCTTGAGCTCGACCGACTTTGCGAACGGTTTCATGCCGCCCAACACGGCCCGACCCGAATCGTCCGGGTAACCCCAAGCGCGGAAGCGTTCGACCTGGCTGGGCGACGTCTGATATGCCGCGCCGAGCGCGATGCCGAGCGTGTCGTCGGCGAATTGATCGACATAAACGGCGGTGGCGCGATAGCCTTTGCTGGGCGAGTCCGGGTTGAGCGACCCACCGTCATTGAATTCTGCACGGGCGCTGACCGCCACAATACGGTCCGACTTCGCAAGCGGACGGACCGTGTGCAGATCGACCGTTCCCGCCAGACCTTGACCGATCAGGCCCGCATAAGGTGTCTTGTACACGACACCCGAATCAATCAGTTCCGAGGGATATTGGTCATATTCGACCGCGCGGTTATCGCCCGACGACACTTGTTCACGCCCGTTCAACAGGGTCGAAGAATAGTCAGGGCCCAATCCGCGAATCGAGAGCACCTGACTGCGTCCATCAAGACGCTGGGTGGCGAGGCCCGGCAACCGGCCCAGTGTTTCGGCGATGGAAACATCGGGCAGCTTGCCAATGTCTTCGGCCGAAAAGGCTTCGGAGATGACCGGCGCCGTGCGCTTGACGTTGATCGCGGACTCGACCGACGCGCGATAGCCCGAGACGACAATTGCGTCTTCGCCGGTTTCTTCGGCGTCGTACGCCGGCGTATCCTGTGCCAAGACCTGATTCGGTGCGAGCGCGGCGAGCGCCATTGTGAATGCGACTGCGCTGATTCCGCTCGCGAATGTGTTGCGACGTGCCATCGGTATCCCCTTTGTTTGGCCAGGGGCAGAGTGTCCGCGCCCAAGCTCTTCCCGGTTTTCGAAACGGATTTTTCCGCCTCGTTCTGTTACCGAATAGGCTGAGCCGGCATGATGCGGAATATTGTATACGTATACGCATCGCATAATGGCGCGATCTGCGCGGCCGCCGACCGGCCGTTCAGCCCGGTGGTGCGATCAGGAATAGATTGAGCGTCAGCCGTCCGGTCAACGGATTAGGGTCGGGAATGAAATCACCATGCAGATCAGCGCAATGGAGGACGTTGCCGCGATAAGCGACCATCCGGTTGAAGCGCCCGTTGATGGCCATGACTCTTTCGAACTGCGCCGTATCGCCACAGATGTAGCGCGCCTCGGGCATGCCCGAACGGGCGGCCGCGCGGTCAAGATTTATTTGATACTCGTCGTACCGCTCGGCGGTGACGCTTTCATACGCGGTGCCACGCTGTCGGTAGAAAGCCGTCCCGCCGCGTTCGGCGCGATCAAGGTAGAGCAGCACCGCGACCCGTTCGGGTTCGACGCCATCGAAATGCGGTAGGCGCTGGATCGGCGCGAGCTTTTGGGGCGGTGTCGTGACGATACTGAGAAAACACTCGAAAAACGTCGGCGGGGCGTTGAGCTGAAAAATATTCTGCATTGTCGCCAACAGCGGCTTGACGAGCTGCATCGCGACCCGCTCGGACACCGCGGCCCTCACGCCCGGATAAAAAGGCCCGATTGGCCGGTAGTCATGGCGCGCAGCAATCGCCACCACCGCATGCGGGTCGGCAAGACAGTCATCGACGACCAGCATCGGTTGTGCTTCGTCGCCGAATTCAAGCGATTCGATCAGGCAGGACGGCGACAAGGAAAGCGGGTTGATCACGCCCCGCCTTATCTTGTGAACGGCCGAAAATGAAGTCGCCCTTCATTCATTTGCATTCGGGCAAGTCCAAGCATAGAAACCCCAGCATTACAGATGGTGAGGATGCTTGACAGGGGTAAAGGATGGGTCGCGCGCCAACCGGCAGACCAACAAGCTTTGACATAGCCTATCTGGCAGGGGTTTCGCAGCCGACCGTCAGCCGCGCTCTTCGCGGTGAGAAGGCGGTCAGCCGGGCAACGCGCGAAAGAATCGAACAGATTGCACGTGAACTCAGCTATGCTGTCGACAAGAACGCGAGTTCGCTCCGCTCGCAGCGATCAAATACGATCGCGTTGCTGTTCTTCGAAGATCCGACCGCGGACGACAGCATGATCAATCCATTTTTTCTGGCAATGCTGGGGTCTATCACCCGGGCTTGCGCCAATCACGGGCTCGATCTGTTGATCTCTTTTCAGCGGCTCGAGGATAATTGGCACATGCAATATCAGGACAGTCATCGCGCCGATGGGCTGCTCCTGTTGGGATATGGCGATTATGCGCTTTACGAGGAAAGATTGCGGCAGCTCCATCGCCAAGGCACCCATTTTGCCCGTTGGGGATCGGTCAGCAGCGATGCCAGCGGAGCAACGATCGGGTCCGACAATCTTGGCGCGGGGCAAATCGTCGGCGAACACCTTCTCGCGTCCGGTCGCCGCAACATTGCCTTCCTTGGCCATGCCGACAGTCACTATCCCGAATTCGAGCACCGTTATGCCGGATTGTGCCAGGCGCTCATCGAATTCGGCATCGTGCCCGACCGGGGACTCCAGTTCGACGCGATTACGACCGAAGCAGCGGGCCATCGCGCAACCAAAACATTGATTGCGGGAGGCCGACACTTTGACGCCATCTTTGCAGCAAGCGACCTCATCGCCATTGGCGCGATGCGTGCATTGGTCGAAGCCGGATTGAAAGTGCCGGATGACATCGCCGTGGTCGGCTTCGATGATATTCCCGCCGCCAGTCTAACCAACCCGCCATTGACGACAATCATGCAGGACATCGGGGGCGCGGGGAAACGCCTGGTCGACACGTTGCTTGCACAGATAGAGGGACGGCCCGGACCCGAGTCGAGGCTCCCGATCCGGCTGATCGTGCGCGAGAGTTCATCGCCGGCCTGATCGGCGAGTCCACGTTCATACATTCGTATACGTGTTGTCGTCACCCCGCATTGCTGCCATCGAATTGGGCTGTCAGGGTGGCATAAGCTCGCCCGCAAGGTTGGGATGGGACGCGCGATGGACAAACCACGCCAGAGCTTTTGGGGCATGTGGAACATCAGTTTCGGATATTTAGGTATCCAGCTGGCCTTCGGATTACAGAATGCCAATGTCAGCCGGA
>JBEGPL010000250.1:0-2964 GCA_041181445.1 Pseudomonadota bacterium | reverse complement strand
AGGGTCGCCCGCTCGATGGCCGGGAAATCGAATGCGCCGACCGGGTCGACCGGCGGAAAGGCGCGCGCCGTTGCCGGCTCGGCCTTGACCATCTTGTCGCGGCCGTCGGCGGCGCCCGGCGCGACCATCGCGGGCTCGCCGCCGGTCGTCGCAGCATCGGGCGCGCGGTAATAACCGATGCGCGGGCTGCCTGCGCGGTCACCGGCCTGCCGTTCCCATCCGCCGCGCGTCTCGCCGCCCTCGGTGCGCTCGCCGGGTTCGACGGTCAGCGCGAACACCGGGCGGGTCAGCCAGCGCTGCATCGCCGCCGTCACGTCGGCGGGGGTCAGCCTTGCCATGGCGGCAAGGTCGGCCTTGTATTTTTCGGGGTCGCCCGAATAGAGCAGGCCTTCGGCAAGGACGCCGCCCTTGCCGCCAAAGCCGCCGACTTCCTCCAGCGCGCCGATCTGGCTCGACACCAGGCTGGCCGTCGCGCGCGCCAGTTCGTCGGCGGTCGGGCCGTTGGCGATATAGTCGGCGAGCAACGCCTCATAGCGCGCTTCGGCCGCCGCGGCATCGACGCCGGGTTTGACGTCGACAAAGCTTTGCACCAAGCTGCCCTGGGCAAAGGGCAATTGATAGGCGGAGACGCTGACCGCAAGCTGTTCCTTGCGCACCAGCGCGGTGTCCAGCCGCGAACTGGCGAGCCCGCCCAGCACATACATGCCAACCTGCAGCGGTACCATGTCGGCGTCGTTCAACCCCGGCGCCGCCCACGCGCGGTAGAGCCGCGTCGTCGCGACCTGATCCCTGATCACCTTGTTCACCCGTGCGGGCAGCGTCGGCACCGGCGCATCGACCGCAGGCACGGCGCGTCCGCGCGGAATGTCGCCGAACCAGCGCGTCACCTTTTCCTGTGCGGTCGCGAGGTCGATGTCGCCCGCCAGCACCAGCACGGCGTTGTTCGGACCATAATTGTCGCGGAACCATTGTTTGACATCGTCCAGGCTCGCCGCCTCCAGGTCGGCCATCGAACCGATGGTCGAATGGCGATAGGGGTGACCAACCGGGTAAAGCGCGTCGGAAAATTCATATTCGGCGATGCCAAAGGGGTTGTTGTCACCCTGCCGCTTTTCATTCTGGACGACGCTGCGCTGCTGATCGAGCTTTTCCTGCGTCACCGCGCCGAGCAGATGGCCCATGCGGTCGCTTTCCATGAACAGCGCCAGGTCGACCGCGCCCTTGGGCACGGTTTCGACATAGTTGGTGCGGTCGAGCCACGTCGACCCGTTGGTCGGGGTCGATCCGGCGCCTTCCAGCGGTATGTCGAAATTGGGGACATTCTCGCTGCCCCCGAACATCAGATGTTCGAACAGATGGGCAAATCCGGTCTTGCCTTTGGGTTCGTGCTTCGACCCCACGCCGTACCACACCGACACGCCGACAATCGGCGCCTTGCGGTCGGTGTGGACCAATGTGGTCAGCCCGTTGGGCAGGGTGAAGCGTTGATAAGGAACATCGACGGCGGCGACCAGGGCGGCCAGCGCGGCAGTCGGTTCGGCGGCGGCAACGGGCGCGGGCGGCGCGGCGCGGGCGCTCACCCCGGGGTCGGCGCTGCACGCGGCGAGCGGCAGAACAAGGGCGGTGGTCAGGATCAGATGCTTGGCGGTCATATTGTGGGTCCCCGGATCGACGCGGCTTTACTGAGGTGATGCTATCGATCCGGCGGCGAGATGCCCATAGTGTTTTTCGACGAGTGACGGCAAACACAGACAGACAGCGGCGCGCATGGCATGCGGCGCTGGCGGCAAAAGGGGGGCTTGGCGATGACGGCGACGATGCAACGGGTGTTTTGGGCGACGATGGCGTTGCTGCTGTGCAGTCATGCCGCAACCAGTTCGGCGCGCGCCCCCGACGACGCGCCGCCGCACCCGACCTGCCAGTCGACGTGGATTGCCGCCCGGTCGATGGATCAGACGCTCGATGCCGCCGACGAAACGACGCAGATCGACGGGGCCGGGCTGAAAACGCCAGTGGCGTTGCTGGCGGCGGCAAAGGCGCGCACCGCCTATACAGTGGCCGTCATCAACGGCGGCGATTTTTCGGGTTGGGATTTCAGCGGCGCAGTGCTGGAGAATCTGTGCTTTAACGGCAGCTTGCTCAGCGACAGCAAATGGCGCGCGGCCAAGCTCAGTGGCATCGGTTTTCACGACAGCATTCTGCAACGCGCCGATTTTGCGGGCGCGGCAATGCGCGAAGTCCTGTTGGTCGACAGCGATGCGGCGGCGGCAACGGCGGTCGGGGCCGACTGGACCGGTGGACGGATTGCTGGCGGCTGGGGCGGCGACCTGACGGGGCTGGACCTGACCCGCGCCAACCTGACCGGTTTTGCCTTTCAATGCGGGATCACGATCGACGATGGCTGCCCGCTCGACCGCGAAGGCATTTTGCTGACCGGTGCGAACCTGACGCGCGCCGAACTGTCCGGCTTTTCGATGTGGGGCGCCGTTATGGCGGGCGCGCGGATCGACGACACGGTGGTTGCCCCGCGCCAACTGGCGACGCTGCGCGGCGCCGATGTGCGCGGCGACGTGCTGGTCGGCAATATCATCCTGACGACCGCCGACTGGGCGGCGCTCCAGCCCTATCTGGTCGCAGCGCCAACCCCCGTCGACGCACCGTCGTTCGATTGCGCGCGCGCCAAAGCGCCGCTCGAACGGACAATCTGTGCGCCCGATTTCGGCTATTTGCGGACGCAGGACCGCGAACTGGCGGCGCTTTATGCGCGTGCACGCAAGCTGGACCCCGCCGTTGGCGCGGCGCAGGCGGCGTGGGCCAAGGCGCGGGCGAGCTGCTATGCACCGGCGGTCGAGGACAGCGCAGCTTGCTTGTCGCAGCGCTATGCGGCGCGGCGCGGCGCATTGCTGGCCGCCCTTGGGGCACCCGCCGACCTTGCCAACCAGCCGCAAATCTATGTCGACTGGC
>JBEGPL010000249.1:0-7820 GCA_041181445.1 Pseudomonadota bacterium | reverse complement strand
TGACCCCCGCCAGTCTGGAAGGGTCGAACGTCAACGCCACCGCCGCGCTGGTCGCGATGATCGACGCCCAGCGCGCCTATGAAATGAACGTCAAGCTGGTCAGCACGGCGCAGAGCATCGACGAAGCCGGAACGCGGCTTATGGCGCTCCCGGCCTGACCAGTGCCCACCCCTGAAAGGACCATTCCATGACCAACGCCGCCATGCACGTCGCCCGCACCGGGCTGGACGCACAGAATATGAAAATGCGCGTCATCGCCAACAACCTCGCCAATGTGAACAGCGCCGGGTTCAAACGCGACCGCGCCGAATTTGAAAGCCTTGCCTATCAACAGATGACGGCGGCGGGCGCGCCGTCCGACGCCGCCAACCGTTTTGCGCTCGGCCAGTCGCTTGGCACCGGCGTGCGCGTCGCGGGGATGACGCGGATCGACACGCAGGGCACGCTGACGGGGAGCGGCAACGCGCTCGACATGGCGATCGAAGGCGCGGGCTATTTTCAGGTCGCGATGCCCGACGGGCGCACCGCATATACCCGTGCGGGCAATTTCAGCCTGACCGCCGAAGGGACGATGGTGACCGCCAGCGGCCTGCCGCTGGTCCCGCAAATTCAGGTGCCACAGGGCGCGGCCAGCGTGACCATCGGCAGCGACGGCACCGTTTCGGCCATGCTGGCGGGTGAAAGCGCGCCGACCGAGCTGGGCCGCATCGAAACCGCGTCCTTCGTCAACAGCGCCGGACTGGAATCCATCGGCAATAATCTGCTCGTCGAAACCGCCGCCAGCGGCGCGGCGCAAGTCGGCGCAGCAGGCAGCGACGGGCGCGGCAGCATACGCCAGGCGATGCTGGAGGGGTCGAACGTCAATATCGTCGAGGAACTGGTCGAGATGATCGAGACCCAGCGCGCCTATGAGGTCAACAGCAAGATGATCCAGACCACCGACGAAATGCTGCAATTCGTCAACCAGCAGATCGGGTGATGACGATGATGATCCGTGCCGCCGTCTTGCTTTTCCTCGCGCTCCCGCTTGCCGCCTGCATTGGCAGCGACCCGGGAGCGCGGCCCGACCCGGCGCTTGCCCCGCCGCTCCCGGCGCCGCTGGCCAGCGCACCCGCCGCTGCCAATGGCGCGATTTTTCAGGCGAACGCGGGCTATGCGCCGCTGACGCAGGGCAATCGCGCCGCGCGCGTCGGCGACATGATCACCATCATGCTGGTCGAACGCACCAGCGCGTCGAAACAGAATAGCGCCGACACCGGCCGCGACGGCAGTTTCGGCCTGACCCCGCCGGTGACCGGCCCGCTGTCGCTGTTCGACCCAGGCGACCTAAAGATGGGCGGCGCACAGTCGTTCAAGGGCAGTGGCACGGCGGCGCAATCAAACCAGCTTTCGGGCGAGATCAGCGTCACCGTCGCCGAAGTTTATGCCAACGGCACGATGCGCGTGGCGGGAGAGAAGCGGGTGACGATCAATCGCGGCGATGAATATATTCGGCTGACCGGCATTGTCCGCAGCGCCGACATCGGCGCCGACAACCGCGTCGCCTCTACCCGCGTCGCCGACGCGCGGATCAGCTATGCCGGGTCGGGCGAAGTCGCGCGCGCCAGCAAACAGGGCTGGCTGCAACGCTTTTTCGCCGCCGTGAGCCCCTTTTGATGCGCGTGCTGCTGGCCCTGTGCGCCGCGCTCGCCGCGCTGCTGACGCCCGCCGCCGCACAGGCACAGCGGATCAAGGACATCGGCGCGTTTGAAAACATGCGCTCCAACCAGCTCGTGGGTTATGGGCTGGTCGTCGGCCTGCCCGGCACCGGCGACGACAGTCTGGATTATACGACGCAGGCGATGAAGGGCGTGGCGTCGCGCTTTGGCGTCAACCTGCCCGCCGGGATCAACCCCGCGCTCAAAAACGCCGCCGCCGTGATGATCACCGCCGATCTGCCCGCCTTTGCCAAGCCCGGCCAGCGGCTCGACATCACGGTGTCGGCGCTGGGCAAGGCCAAGTCGCTGCGCGGCGGCACCTTGCTGCTCACCCCGCTGAACGGCGCTGATGGCGCGATTTATGCGATGGCGCAGGGCAATGTCGCGATCGGCGGGCTGGGCGTCGATGCCGCCGACGGATCGAAGCTGACGGTCAACATTCCCTCCGCCGGGCGGATCGCGGGCGGGGCCACGGTCGAGCGCGCGGTCGCCAATGATCTCGCCGCAGGGACCAGCTTGCACTTCAACCTGGCCGATGCCGATGCCACGACGGCGCTGCGCGTGGCCGACGCAATCAACGCGGCGATGGGGCCGGGCAGCGCACAGGCGCGCGACGCCGTCACCATCGCCATCACCGCGCCAGCCGATGCCGCCGCGCGGCTGGTGCTGATGGGCATGATCGAACAGATCGCGGTGCGCCCCGCCGACGCCCCGGCGCGCGTCATCATCAACGCGCGCACCGGCACGGTGGTGATCAACGGCGCGGTGCGGATCACCCCCGCCGCCGTTGCGCACGGCAAGCTGACTGTGCGGGTCGATGAAAATCCCCGGATCAGCCAGCCCGCGCCCTTCTCTCGCGGACAGACTGCGGTTGAACCGAGCAGCAGCATCGATGTGACCGACGCCGGATCGCCGCTCTATGCGATGCCCGAGGGTGCGTCGCTGAGCGCCATTGTCGACGCGCTCAACGCGCTGGGGGCCAGCCCGGGCGATCTGGTCGCCATCCTCGATGCGATGAAACAGGCCGGCGCGCTGCGCGCCGAGCTGGTGATATTATGATCGCCCCGCTGTCCGCGAACCAAAGCGCAGCGGTGCGCGAACCGGACCCGGCGCTGCGCAAGGCCGCCGAAGCGTTCGAAGCCATTTTCATGCGCCAGATGATCGGCGCGATGCGGTCGGCCAAGCTGGCCGATGACATGCTGGACAACAGCGCCGCCGGCCAGTTCCGTGACATGTTCGACGCGCGGATCGCCGAAAGCATGGCCACCACACCGTCGGCAGGCAGCATCGCCGACCTGCTCACCGCACAGTGGAACAACATGGGGAGCAACGGGGGGAGCAACGTGGGGAGCAAGGCGAAATGAGCGACCTTCTGGGCATCGGGTCGTCGGGGCTGCGCGCCTATCGCGCCGCGCTCGCCGCGGTGTCCGAAAATATCGTCAACGCCGACAACCGCGATTACAGCCGCCGCCGCGTCGATGTGGTCGAAGCGATGGCGGTCGCCCGCCCGTCGCCGCTCTATGCCGCCAATCGCGATTTTCAGGGCGCTGACGTCGGCGGCATCCGCCGTTCGGGCGACATGCTCGCCGATCAGGGGCTGCGCTTTGCGCTGGCGGCGTCGGGCACAGCAAATGCGCGGGCCGCGTGGCTTGAACAGGCCGAAGTCGCGCTGGGTGACGATGCCGCCGGGGTCGGCCAGCGGCTGGGGGTCTTCTTCGCCAGCGCCCAGGAACTCGCGGGTGCGCCCGACAGCGCGGCGCTGCGCGCGACGATGCTGTCCGCGCTCGACGATGTGGCGCGCGCGTTCAACGCCGCCGGCAATCGGCTGACCGAAGTGCAGGCGCAGCTGGGCGATGCCCTGGCGGTCAGCGCGGGCGATGCATCGCGCCATCTGGCGACGCTGGCGGGGCTCAACCGCGACCTGCTCGGCACAATCGACGGCAGCGCGGCGCAAGCCCAGATGTTCGACCAGCGCGATGCCGCACTGTTCAAATTGTCCGCAATCCTGCCGGTCACCGTCAGCCTGGGCACGAAAGGCGACGTCGCGCTGACGCTGGCCGACGGCACGTCGCTGGTCAACGGCGTCAACGCCGCCGCCGTGACCATCGGCGGCAGCATGGATGCGCCCGCCCTGCTGGTGAACGGCACCGCCGCCGCTTTACCGCCCGAAGGCGCGCTGGCGGGACAGGCCGGGTCCGCTGCGGCGCTGTCGGCGCACCGCGTATCGCTCGACAATGTGGCCGGGAATTTTGCCGCCGCACTGAACGGATGGCAGGCGATGGGCACGGCCGCAGGTGGATCTGCCGGTGCGCCTTTGCTGTCGGGCAGCGATGCGACCAGTTTGACGCTTGTTGCAACCGATCCCGCCGCCATCGCCGCCGCACGCGGCGGTGTTGCCAATGGCAATCTCACGGCACTCGCCGCCCTGCGCGACCCGGCGGGCGCCGAAGCGGGCTGGCAATCCTTGGTCAATGTCCTGGCTTTGCAGGGCGAAAGCAGCCGCATCGCACAGGACGCCGCCGACACGCAGGTCGGCCATGCCCGGGTGCGCCGCGACGCCGCCTCCGCCGTCGATCTGGACGCCGAGGCCGCCGAAATGGTGCGGCTCCAGCAAGCCTATGAAGCCGCCGCGCGCGTGATTCAGGTCGCGCGCGAAACGATCAACGCCATCCTCGCCATTTTCTGACAACGCCGAAAGGTCCATGCCATGCCCGCCCTGACCCGTGCCCTTATCGACCGCCAGATTTCGCAGCAAAGCCGCCTGTCGGCGATGATCGCGGGCGAACAGGCGAAAATCACCTCGGGCCGCCTGTCGCGCCCGTCCGACGCCCCCGCCGACTGGGCCGAACTGGGCACATTGGCGCGCGCCGCGAGCGACATTGGCGCGTGGCAGGCGAACATCGGCCGCGCGCAGGACCGCAGCGCCCACGCCGACAATATCCTCGCCGCGATGGTCTCGGCGCTGGTCCGCGCCAAGGAATTGCTGGTCCAGGCGAACGGGCCGTCGGGCAATGGCGCGGGCAAGGAGCCGGTCGCGGTCGAGCTGGAAGCGCTGCGCGCACAACTTGCCGACGCGCTGGTCAGCCGCGACAGCGAAGGCCAGCCGCTGTTCCCCAGCGGTCCCGCCGTCGAACTGCCCGTCGGGACCGATCTGATGCTGGCGGGTGCACCTGACCGCGCGTCGATCAGCACGGGCATTGCGACGATGGCGGGCGCGGCGAGCCTCGACCGGATATTGGCCGACGCCATTTCATTCGTGCGCACCGGCACCCCGGCGGCAGCCGCCGCGATCGACGGCGTCAACGCCGCGCTCGACCATGTCACGCTGGGGCAGGTGCGTCAGGGCATCGCATCGCGGCGCATCGACGAACAGGCCGACGCGCTCGGGCTGGCCGCGATCGACGTGTCGGCGCGCCGCTCAGAGCTGGCGGACACCGACGTCGCCGAAGCGATCACCCGCATCCAGCAGGGATTGACCACGTTGCAGGCCGCGCGCGAGACATTCGTGCGGATCAGTCGCCAAACCTTGTTCGACTTGCTGCGTTAACTTACCTCCCGTGCGCGGCGACCACCGCTTTGGTGACGCCCTGCATCAGGTCGAACCGTGCCTTGATCGGCGCAGTGGTCGACGCCAGCATCACCACCACCGCATATTGGCCGCCGTCGGGCGCAGTAATGATCGCGATGTCATTGAAGCCCGTCGACACCGGCGCCAGTTCCTGTCCCGTGCCGGTCTTGTGCGCAATTGCCCAGCCCGTCCCCAGCCCGCCTTTCAACCGCTGTGGTCCGCTGGTCGTGCGCGACAGAACATCGAGCAGATAGGCGGTCGATTCGCGCGACAACAGCTCGCCGCGCTTCAGTCGCGCCAGCGCCAGCGCAATCGCCTGCGGGCTGGCGCCGTCGATCGGATTGGCCAGATAGGCGTCGAGCGCCGCCTTGCGCACGCCGGGGTCGAGCTTGGCACGCGCCGCCTGAAACGCGCGGCCGACCGAATAGCTCTGGTCCCACGTCATCCCCGCCGTCTTGCTTTGCAACAGCCGTTCGCCGGGACCAAAGCGGATCGACCCCAGATCGCGCCGCGCGATGAACGCGCGCACCGCTTCGGGACCGCCGGCGCGGCGGAGCAGCGCGTCGTTGGCGCTGTTGTCGCTTTTGGTGATCGCCTGGTCGATCAAGCCGCCAATGCTTTCGCGCACCTCGCCCGCCGCGCGCACGCGGTCGGCCAGCGGCTGATGGAACAATGTCAGATCCTCGGGGCCGATGCGGACCGTGTCGGACAGGCGCAATTTGCCCGAATCGACCTGATCCAAAATGGTCATGGTCACCCACAGTTTCGACACGCTTTGTTGCGGAAACAGGTCGCCGCCGCGGTGCGACAGCGCCCAATTGCCGTCGATCCGCTGAACCGCGATGCCGGTCTTGCCGGGGAACGCCTTCCACAGGTTGAACAGATTGTCGGACAGGCCGGGTCCGGGCCGCGCGCGCGACGGATCATTGGCGGGCGGCGATTTCGCCATGTTGGGCGCGCCGACCGGCGGCGGCAGGGCCTTGATCGCGACCGACGCCACGGGTTTGGAGCGCACCGGGCCCTTGTCCGCTGCCTGAACCCCGCCGACGCACGCGCCGAGCACTCCCGATGCGGCTATGACCAGCCAGCCTTTTTTCCAGATGGCCGTAGCCACAGTCGAACCCCTTTTTGCCGGACAATCGCAACGTTGCGACGGCCCACCCTCGTCATGTCACGGCTTAGTCAACGGCGGGTGAACGGGAATCCCCGCGCGCGCGATTTGCGGTGAATGATTCTGTGGATGCGACGGATGGAGCCGTAACCGCGCCGTTATGGCGCCGATTTGGCATTCACCAGCGCGGGATAGAGGCGTTTGAGCGCCGCCAATTTGGGCGCGTCCCACTGGACAATATAGCCATGGTCGGGGTGGCGGACCATGAAATCCTGATGATAGGCCTCTGCCGGGTAAAAGCGTTTGAGCGTTTCGACCGGCACGATGACCGGCCGTGCATAATGGCCGCCGCTGCCAATCTGTTTCAGATAGGCGGTTGCCACCTGCCGCTGGACCGCGTTGGTCGGGACAATCGCGGCGCGATACTGCGTTCCGCTGTCGGGCCCCTGCCGGTTCTTCAATGTCGGGTCGGCGACCACCGAAAACAGCACGCGCAGCAAGGTGCCATAGCTGACCTGTGCCGGGTCATACACGATGCGCACCGCCTCGGCATGGCCGGTGTCGCCGCCGCCGACGCGGTCATATTGTGCGGTCGCCGCGCCGCCGCCATGATAGCCCGATTCGACCGAGATCACGCCCTTGACCCGCGAAAACACGCCCTCCACCCCCCAGAAACAGCCGCCGGCCAGCACCGCCGTCGCGCGTTTTCCGGGTTCGCGGGTGTCGGTCGCGGGTGCGGGCAGCCGGACGACTGTTTCGGCCGACGCGACCGCGATCAGCGCGCCGCCCTTGACATAAAGGATCGGCACGGCGGCGATGGCAATCGCCAGCGGAACGATAAATCTTTGGGCACGCACGGTCATTCTCCTGCTTCACCCTCCCCATTCGCGGGGGCTGCATAACAGGTTACAGCGCGCGCCGCTATTTCAGCGCGGCGCACGCCTGCTGGATGCGGATGCACGCGTCTTTCAGCACCGCTTCCGACGTCGCATAGGACACGCGGAACGCGGGCGACAGGCCGAACGCGCCGCCGTGCACCGCAGCCACGCGCACGCTGTTCAGGAAATAATCGATCAGTTTCTCGTCGCTGTCGATCAATGTGCCGTCGGGCGCGGTCTTGCCCATGCAGCCGCTGGCATCGGGATAGACATAGAAAGCGCCATCGGGCACCGGACAGTTGAGCCCCGGCGCGTCGTTGAGCATCGCGACGACCATGTCGCGCCGCTTGCGGAACGCGCTGTTGCGCTCCTCCAGAAAATCCTGCGGGCCGTTGAGCGCCGCCGTCGCCGCCGCCTGGGCGATCGAACAGGGGTTCGACGTCGATTGCGATTGCAGCTTGGCCATCGCCTTGATCAGCCACGCCGGGCCACCCGCAAAGCCGATCCGCCAGCCGGTCATGCTATACGCCTTTGAACAGCCGTTGACCGTGATTGTGCGATCATAG
>JBEGPL010000248.1:0-5119 GCA_041181445.1 Pseudomonadota bacterium | reverse complement strand
CCGCCTGCCGGGGATGATCGCCGAGGCTGTAGAAGGCCGCCGCACGGTCGATACCGACATGCCAGCCGAGACCAAGTTCGATGCCTTGCCAGCACGTCGCAAGGTCGGGCCGAGCGCCTTTCTGACGGTGCAGGAAGGCTGCGACAAATTCTGCACCTATTGCGTCGTCCCCTATACGCGCGGCGCCGAAATCAGCCGGTCCTTTGCCGACATCGTGGCGGAAGCGCGTGTGCTGGTCGACGGCGGCGCGCGCGAGATTACCCTGCTCGGGCAAAATGTGAACGCATGGGTGGGCGCGGATGACGTTGGCCGCGCCGCCGGGCTCGACGGGCTGATCCGCGCGCTCGCGCGCATCGACGGGCTGGCGCGCATCCGCTACACCACCAGCCACCCCAATGACATGACCGACGCGCTGATCGCCGCGCATGGCGAGGTCGACGCGCTGATGCCCTACCTCCACCTGCCGGTGCAGTCGGGCAGCGACCGCATTTTGAAGGCGATGAACCGCAGCCACACGGTCGAGAGCTACCTGCGCGTGATCGAAAAGGTGCGCGCGGCGCGGCCCGACATCGCGCTGTCGGGCGATTTCATCGTCGGCTTTCCGGGTGAGAGCGACGCCGATTTTGACGCGACGCTCTCCATCGTGCGCGCGGCGGGCTATGCGCAGGCGTATAGTTTCAAATATAGCCGCCGCCCCGGCACCCCGGCCGCGACGATGGACGAACAGGTTGCACCCGAGGTGATGGACGAACGGCTGCAACGGCTCCAGGCGTTGATCGGGGCGCAACAGGCGGCGTTCAACGCCGCGACGGTGGGGCGCAACACGCGATTGCTGCTGGAGCGCACCGGCAAACTGCCCGGCCAGTTGATCGGTAAATCGCCGTGGCTGCAATCCGTCCATGTCACCGCGCCGGGGCTGGCCATCGGCGACATGGTCGATGTCCATATCGCCAGCGCCGGGCCGAACAGCCTGGGCGGAACAACATTGCCAACAATGAAGGAGCACGCCGCCTGATGTCGCGCAAACCCATGCCCGCCGCCGCCGGGGACAAGGCCCGGATCGAAGTGATTTTCGACAAGGCGCATTTGCTGGGGCCGCTGTTCGGCGAATTTGACCGCAATCTGGTCACCATCGAAAACCGGCTGGGCGTCTATATTCTCGCGCGCGGCAACCGCATCCAGATTGAAGGCGAGGCGGAGGCGTGCGCGCGCGCGCGCGACGTGCTGAGCGGCCTGTATAACCGGCTGGCGCACGGGCAGGATGTCGACGCGGGAACGGTGGACGGCGTCATCGCGATGTCGGGTGAGCCGCTGCTCGACGGTATCATCCGCCATGACGTGTCCGAAGCGCCGACGGTGATGATCCGTACGCGCAAGAAAGTCATTCTGCCGCGCACCGCGATGCAGACCGAATATATGCAGGCACTGGCGCGCGAAGATGTGATTTTTGCACTTGGCCCGGCGGGGACCGGCAAAACCTATCTCGCGGTGGCGCAGGCGGTGGCGCAATTGATCACCGGCAGCGTCCAGCGGCTGATCCTGTCGCGTCCGGCGGTCGAGGCGGGCGAGCGGCTGGGCTTTCTGCCCGGCGACATGAAGGAAAAGGTCGATCCCTATCTGCGCCCACTGTACGATGCGCTCTATGACTGTCTGCCCGCCGAACAGGTCGAACGTCGGCTCGCCAGCGGCGAGATCGAGGTCGCGCCGCTCGCCTTCATGCGCGGGCGCACGCTGGCCGATGCGTTCGTGATTTTGGACGAGGCGCAGAACACCACCATCCCGCAAATGAAGATGTTCCTGACCCGCTTTGGCCAGAACAGCCGCATGGTCGTGTGCGGCGACCCCAAGCAGGTCGATTTGCCGTTGCCTGTCAGTTCCGGACTGGCCGACGCGGTCGACCGGCTGGAGGGCGTGGACGGCATCGCCGTCGTCCGCTTTGGCGTCGCCGACGTCGTCCGCCACCCGATCGTCGGCCGCATCGTCGAGGCGTATGAGGGCAAGGGAGATTGAGGCCGCCCAGGCGTTAACCTCCGCCTTTGCGGAACGTCGCGACCGTTGGCGTTTCGTCGTCATAATTGAGGTCGAAATCGCGCACGCCGCGCCGCTGGGCGCCATCGGGCCAGCGGACCTGATACATGGCACGGCCGCGAATTTCGACGGGCGCGCCGGTTTCAACCTCGCTCCACCGGCACGCATATCGGTCCCACGGATCGGGCAGCTTGCGGGTGCACACTTTGAACGCAAAGGCGCTGATCAGCATCACATTGCCGCCCGGCGGCACGGTTTTGAAAATGACCGGCGCAGGCGCGGCGTCGCCGCCGCAGCCCTCGGCGGTAACGCGCGGCAATTTTGGCGCCATCTTGGCGCGGTTGGCCTCTATGGCGGTTGCCAGTAACTGGACCGGCGGCGTTTCGTCGGCGACCGGAGCGATGCCTTCGCCGCCGCTTGCCTGTGCCTCGGCGAAAGCATGTTCGTAATCGGCGTCGCTGGCAATGCCGAGATCCATCAGCACCTCAGTGTCGCTGCGCCCCGCCGCATGGGTCAGGAGCGCGCGCTCAAATTCACGCAGCGGTTCGGTATAGACGGCGGCGGGATAGCCGATACGTGCAAGGTCATCACGCCGCCGCGCGGCGGCCAGCGCGACATTGCCAAAGCGCTTGGTGAGCGCGTCGGCGTCGGTCGGGACGATGAAATCGGCGACGCAATCGACGTCATAACGCTTGCCAAACCCGTCACCCCAGTCCTGAACCATCGCCCCGAGCGGATCAGGATTTTCGGCAACTTCGGCCTCTGCCGCGATGCGGATGTCATAATAGCCGGCGGGATACCAATCCTGCGGTGGGACCTGCGCCTCGAATTTTTTCATTGCCCGTGCGGGATCGTCCGGCGCTCTGGCGACCGCCGTTCCGGCCAGCATCGCCAAATGCAGCGTGAGCAACGATGGCCAAATGATCTGCATTGGCATATCCTCCACGTGCACAAACTAACACAGGCCGGGCCGCGGCGATAGCGGCTGTCACGCCGTGCGGAGCACGCAAAGCGAGCGGTTTCGCCGGAGCGAAAAGCGTCGCGCGGCTTGACATCGCGGACCATGATGACAGGCTGGCGGCGAACGATTTTGGGAGCGATGCGCGACATGGATATGGCAGGATATTTTCGGTGCGGCCTGACGGTGCTGACCGGATCGCTGGCGCTGCTGGCGGCGCCGTTGCAGGCAAAGGCGCCGCTCGATTGCCCGATGCGCGATGCGCCATTCTCGGTGGATGGCCCGTTCATTGACATGATGCTGAGCGACAAGGCCAAGGCGGCGTTTGAGGCGCATATGCCGGGCGCATTGGCGAAATTGCCGCCGATCATGGCGGGCACGACCGCGCCCAGTTTCGGGTCGATCATGACACCGCGCAAGTTGATGGGGCTGGCGGGCGGCGGCGCGGCGATGGACGCGGGCCAGCTTGATGCCGCGCTGCGCGCCATAGCGGTGACCGACGCCGACCGCGCGCTGCGCTGTGCCCGCTATGACGACGACCGCCCGGCCTTTCCGCGCAGCAAGGGCAAGTTGCGCGTGCTGTTGTTCGAAAAAATGACCGGTTTTCGCGACACACCTTCGGTCGAGGCGGCCAATGCTGCGTTTCGCGGACTTGCCGACCGCAACGGCTGGGCCTTGTCGGTGACCGACAAGGGCGGGGCGATGCACCGGTCAGTGCTCGAACATTTCGACGTCGTGATCTGGAACAATGTCAGCGGCGACGTGCTGACGCTTACCCAGCGCGCGGCGTTCCGCAAATGGGTTGAGGGCGGCGGCGGTTTTGTCGGCGTCCATGGCACGGGCGGCGACCCGGTCTATTTCTGGGACTGGTACCCCGACACGTTGATCGGCGCGCGCTTCATCGGCCACCCCTCCGACCCGCAGTTTCAGGACGCGCGCATTCAGGTGGAGGCACGGCCCGACGGACTGGCGGCTGATCTTTTGCCGGGATGGACCATGAAGGACGAATGGTATTCCTTTGAAAAAAGCGCAAGGTTGAGCGGCGGCCACGTTATCGCGACGCTGGACGAAGCCAGCTATGTGCCGGGCACGAACCGTTTTGGCGGTCCTTCGCTGTCGATGGGTGCGGACCATCCGATCGCGTGGACGCGCTGTTTGGGCAAGGGTCGCTCGGTCTATTCGGCGATCGGGCATCGACCCGAAACCTATGCCGATGCCAACCATCTGAAACTGCTGCAACAGGCCATCATATGGGCCGGCAAGGGCAAGAAAGTGAAATGCATATGACCAGCGATGGACAAATAAGGGTGCTGCCGCGCACGGCGACGGGCGGCGCGGTCATTGTGCTGACGGCGGCGGCGGGTCTGCTTGCGCTGGGCAGCAGCGCGCTGGCGGCGTCAAAGCCCGACGGCGCGGTGCTGTTCAAACAACGTTGTGCGCAATGCCATCAGGTCGCGGCGGGCAAAGTATCGCCGCTCGGCCCCAATCTGGCAGGGATTGTCGGGCGCAAGGCGGCGGCGGCGACGTTCAATTACAGCGCGGCGCTCAAGGGGTCCAACCTGGTGTGGACGCGCGCCAATCTGGACAAATATCTGACCGCACCGGCAAAGATGGTGCCCGGAACACGGATGGCGGTGACAATGCCCGACGCGGCCCAACGCGGCGCTGTGCTCGACTATCTCGCCAAACAGCGGTGACGGGCGGCGCGATGACCCCCGTCCGTTATGGCATGATCGGCGGCGGGCAGGGCGCCTTTATCGGCGGTGTCCACCGGACGGCGGCGGCGATTGCGGGCAATTGGCGGCTGGTCGCGGGGGCGCTGTCGTCGACGCCGGAAAAGGCGCGCGCGTCGGGGGCCGAACTTGGGCTGGCCGACGACCGCAATTATGCCAGCTGGGCCGAAATGCTGGCGCGCGAAGCCGCGCTGCCCGCCGATGTCCGGATCGAAGCGGTGGCCATCGTCACCCCCAACCACATGCATGCGCCGCCCGCCATCGCCGCGCTGGCAGCGGGCTTTGACGTGATCATCGACAAGCCGCTGGCCGACACGCTGGCCAATGCGCAGGCGATCGCCGATGCGGCGGCGCGCAGCGGACGGCGGATCGCGGTCACGCACACCTACACCGGATACCC
>JBEGPL010000247.1:0-4064 GCA_041181445.1 Pseudomonadota bacterium | reverse complement strand
TGCGCGACAAGGTCGCCGACCGCGTCGATATTGGCCGCGGCGGGGCCGGGCAGGGCAAGTTGCAATGCGGCGACGGTGATGGTGCGGCTGGTCATGGCATTCCTATGCCGGAACCTGTTGGCTGGAGCAATGAAAGCTGCCGCCGCCCGCGATGATGCCCCGTGCAGAGACGCCGACGGCTTTGCGTGTCGGGAATAGCGCCGCGAGTGCGTCGACCGCCGCGCTGTCATTGGCGACGCCATAGGTGGGCACCACGACGACGCTGTTGCCGATATAGAAGTTCATATAACTGGCCGCGGCAACCTCGCCGTCGACCTCAAACCGTCCGGGCGAGGGCAGGTCGACAATCTCGACACCCCCAAACGCTTCGGCGCGTGCGCGGGCGTCCGCATAAATCGCGGCGTTGGGGTCATCATCGCCCGCGGCGACCGGAATCGCAATGCGGCCTTCGCCAACGAAACGCGCCAGATTGTCGACATGGCCATCGGTATGGTCGCCGACCATCCCGCGATCCAGCCACAGCAACCGGTTGATGCCCAGCGTATCGGCGAGCCCGGCCTCGATGTCGGCGCGGGACAGCTTTGGATTGCGGTTCGTGTTGAGCAGGCATTCTTCGGTTGTGACGCACAGGCCAGTGCCGTCGACGTCGATGCCGCCGCCCTCCAGCACCCAGTCCAGGTGCAGCGTCGGCAGATCGGCATAGGCCGCCAATATCGCCCCAATCTCGCGGTCGCCGGGCATTTTGAACTTGCCACCCCACCAGTTGAAATCGAAATTGCGGGCCTCGCGCGCCGCGCCATGCCCGACAATAATCGGGCCGGTGTCGCGCAACCAGATATCGCCGAATGGCGCGATGAACAGCTGGACCCCCGCGTCGACCATGGTTTCGGCCAGGTCGGCATTGCCATGGTCGCGCACCAGCACATACACCGTTTCGCCGCGCCCGCCGTCGTGCACCGCATTGGCAAAGGCGGCCATGTCACGGCGCGCCGCATCGATCTGCCCCGACCATTCGTCGGCCATATGCGGGAATCCGATCCAGACGGACGCATGAGGTGCCCATTCGGCGGGCATTATTAAACTATTTGACATAGTATCAAAATAGGCCTAAATAGTTCCATCGTGAAATGGAGACTGTCAATGGGCAAGTATGAACCTTTAACGCGATTGCTGCGCCAGACAAGCAAGGACGAGTTGAGCACCAGCTTTCGCGAAATAGAAGATGTTCTTGGCTTTAAGCTTCCGGCTAGCGCCAGGGAACATAGGCCTTGGTGGGCGAACAGTCGCACGGGCGGGCACAGTCAGGCAAAGGGCTGGATCGGTGCCGGGTGGGAAACGCGCGACATCGATCTGCGGCGCGAACGGGTAAGATTTGTCCGTGCCCGCAGAACCGAGCGGTCAGATCAGGGCGATATTGTGGTCGATCTTTGGGAAAAAGCGCAGGCATTGACGGGAATCAATGACCGCGATCAGCTGGAAACAGCTGCGGTTCGGGCCTTGATCCAACAGGTCGCTGCCCAGCAACTGGCCAGACTTGGCGGGTCGATGCCCGACGCGGATTCGGCACCAAGAGAGCGAAGGCGCGCATGATTATCGTCGATACTTCTGTCTGGATTGACCACTTTCGATCAAGTAGCAGCGAACTCATGTTTTTGCTGTCACAAGGCGATGTCCTGCAGCACCCCTTCGTTACCACCGAAATTGCTTTGGGCAGCATCAAGGATCGCGTTAGCGTGATCGCATTGCTTGGCGATCTGCCACAGGCGGGAAGGATCGGTGACGACTTGCTCCTCGATTTTGTTACACAATACGGGATTTTTGGGTCAGGCTTGGGATTGGTGGATGCGCACCTGCTCGGCGCTGCTGTCGTGGGCAATGTTGGGAAGCTTTGGACCCGTGACAAACGGTTGGCAGCAAAGGCAGACGAATTGCACTGCCTTTACGTTCCTTGAGGCGCGCGCGGTATGACGAAGGTCGCGCTCAAGACGGCGAGCGAAAAGGCCATCGAGAACAGGAACAAGGCGAGAAGCGGGAACATAATAATGCCACCTTCGAACAGGCCCCAGCCGCCGTCGAATGGCGGGGTGCAATCGATGCTGCGGCGCTGGAACGGCAGGCCGGTGATCAGCACGATGACCGCAAAGGGCGCGAGCAGCATCGCGCGGTTGTACCACGGCTCCCGCTCGGCTGCGGGAGGGCGCAACAAGCACGTCGGCAGCGCGGTCATGGCCAGCGCCAGCCAGCCGATCCATGCCCACGGCCACATCGGCACCGGGCTTTTTGCAAAGACCTGCCCGTCGGCGCAGCCATAGCTTGCCCCGGCGGCGTCTAGCCAGCCGATCAGGATGATCGGGATGGCGAGGATCAGTCCTGCCCGCACGGCGACCCAGCGCGGGCGCCGGGGCCAGCGCGCGCCGCAGATCAAATGATCGGCAAGCAGGGTGACAAACAGCGCGTGCGCCAGTAACGGCAGCACCGCCGCGCTGATAGCAAAGGCGGACGCGAGCGCCTTGTCGAAACCCGCGCTGGCCCGCCCCACCGCGACGATGATCCCGACCTGCACCGCCACCAGCAACAGCGCCAGCGCCGCGCCCGGCACGATCGCGCGCAGCCAGATCCAGCCCAGTCGCGACCACATCTGGGTCAAACCGGCATCGTCGAATCGGCATTAAATGCGCCGAAAATCGGGTCCCATTCGACGATGCGCAAATCTGCGATCTGGCCGTGGATCGCAAAAGGGTCGGTCGCGATCATGGCTTCGGCGGCGGCGCGGTTTTCCGTTGCCACGATCAACATCGCACGTTTGACCGCCGCATCGGCGACGGGCCCCGATGCCCGCAGCGTCCCCGCCGCGACCTGCGCGCGCAGCCAGTCGACGTGCGGGCCAAGGTGCTGCATCCAGCCGCCTTCGTCGGGGTGGCAGTAATGTATCACGAACAACGGCAAGTTTTGATCACCCCCGGCTCTTGTCGCGGACGCCGCGGAATTCGTCGCCGTCGTTCCAGTTCGGCCACGCGTCGGTCATCGCCAGCATCCGTCCGACGGCATAATAGAGCCGCAGGTCGGCCAGCATCCCGTCCCAGTTGGTGATCGCGTCAATCTCGTCCGATGGCGCGTGATAGCGATTTTCGGTATAGTCCTTGAACCACGCCTTGCCTGCGGCGGTGCCGCCATTCCGCAGGTCTTCGCCGCCCTTCAGATAGATCATCGGGACGCCCTGTTTGGCCAGACTGAAATGGTCCGACCGGTAATAAAGACCCTTTTCCGGCGTGGGTTCATCGACGATCACGCGCTTTTCACCATCGGCTGCCTTTTGCAGGTACAGGTCGAGTTCGGATTTGCCGCGTCCGACGACCGTGACGTTCTTGGCCGCGCCTGCGCCCGTCAGCGAGTCCATATTGACGCCGCCGACCGTCTGTTTCAGCGCGAACACCGGGTTTTCGCCATAATATTTGCTGCCCAGCAGCCCTGACTCCTCGGCGGTGACGGCCAGAAAGACCAGACTGCGGTCGGCGGGCCCAGCCTTGGCATTGGCTTCCGCCAGCGCCACCAGTCCGGCGCTGCCCGTGGCATTGTCGATCGCGCCGTTGCAAATATCGTCTCCCGCGACGGCTTCGCACCGGCCCAAATGGTCCCAATGCGCGGTATAGAGGACATATTCGTCGGGCCGCTTCGATCCCGGCAAGACGCCGATGACATTCTTCGACATCTTCTTGGCAATCATATTGTCGAACGACAGCGATGCTTTTATGCCGGTCAGCGGGACGGCCTTGAATCCCTTGACCTTTGCCGCGTCGCGCAATGTGTCGAAATCCTGACCAGCGGTCGCGAACAATGCCTTGGCCTTGTCGCGTTGGATCCAGCCATTGGCGACGGTTTCGTTGGCACCGCCGTTGGGGCTGTCGGCCAGATATTGCGTGCCGGTCCAGCTCGACCGGACCACGTTCCAGCCATAAGCAGCAGGTTCGGTGTCGTGGACGATCAACGCGGCGGCCGCGCCCTGCCGCGCGGCTTCCTCAAATTTATATGTCCAGCGGCCATAGTCAGTCATCGCGCGGCCGTTG
>JBEGPL010000246.1:0-3171 GCA_041181445.1 Pseudomonadota bacterium | reverse complement strand
GCGGGCGACACCAGATGCGTGCGCGCGCCCGGCCCTTGCCGTCCGACAAAGTTGCGGTTGCTGGTCGATGCACAGCGCTCGCCCGGCGGGACCTTGTCGGGGTTCATGCCCAGGCACGCCGAACAGCCGGGTTCGCGCCATTCAAAGCCGGCGTCGGTGAAGATGCGGTCGAGCCCCTCGGCTTCGGCCTGTGCCTTGACCAGTCCCGACCCCGGCACCGCGATTGCCCATTTGACGCCATCCGCTTTTCTGCGGCCTTTCAGCACAGCGGCGGCAGCGCGCAGATCCTCGATCCGGCTGTTGGTGCAACTGCCGATGAAGATATTCTCGACCGCGACATCCTGCATCCGCGTGCCCGGGGTCAGTCCCATATAGGCCAGGCTCTTGCGCGCGGCGTCGCGTTTTGACGCGTCGGCAAAGCTGTCGGGGTCGGGCACTTTTCCGGTAATTGGCACGACGTCTTCGGGGCTGGTGCCCCACGTCACGCTCGGCGCGATGTCGGCGGCGTCGATGACGACGCTCTTGTCGAACCGTGCATGCGCATCGCTGGCCAGCGTGCGCCAATAGGCGACGGCGGCGTCCCAATCATCGCCCTTGGGGGCCATCGGGCGGCCCTTGATATAGGCGATGGTCGTGTCGTCGGGCGCGATCAGCCCGGCGCGCGCGCCGCCCTCGATCGCCATATTGCTGATCGTCAGCCGCCCCTCGATCGACAATGCGGTGATCGCGCTGCCGCGATATTCGATGACATGGCCGACGCCGCCGGCCGCGCCGATGACGCCGGTGATGTGCAGGATGATGTCCTTGGCCGACACGCCCGGGCCGACCTGGCCGTCGACGCGGACCTCCATCGATTTCGACGGAGACAGCAGCAAGGTCTGCGTTGCCAGCACATGTTCGACCTCGCTGGTGCCGATGCCGAACGCCAGCGCGCCCAGCCCGCCGTGGCAGGCGGTGTGGCTGTCGCCGCAGACGATGGTCGCGCCGGGCAGCGAAAACCCCTGTTCGGGACCGACGACATGGACGATGCCCTGTTTGGCGTCGGTGCTGCTGATATAGGGCACGCCAAACTCGGCGACATGGCGTTCGAGCGCGGCCAGCTGCGCCGCGCTTTCGGCGTCGGCGATGGGGATCACGCGCCCGGCACCATCGACGCGCGCGGTGGTCGGCAGATTATGGTCGGGCACGGCCAGCGTCAGATCGGGACGCCGGACGGGCCGTCCAGCCGCACGCAACCCGTCGAACGCCTGCGGGCTGGTGACTTCGTGGACCAGATGGCGGTCGATAAAGACGACGCAAGTGCCGTCGTCGCGGCGCGACACGACATGCGCGTCCCAGATTTTCTCATAAAGCGTGCGGGGCTGGGTCATGCCGCCCGCCTTAATCCGCTCGCGGGTGAATGCAAGGCGGCGACCCCCGACCAAACAACTTTCCATCGCCAGACGGACAAAAGATGATAGAAAGATGCAGCCCGCCCCCGGAGTCGCACGCCTGACGGAGGGTCATATGGTCAATATTCCCGATTATCGCCCGGTGGTTCGCGCCACGGCGGGTCCGTATCAAGCGGTGGCGCTGGTCGGCACGCACAGCGTGTCGATCGGCTGGAACATCGATGACGCCGCGCGCGCCGGGCTCCACGGCTTTGCCATTCGCAAGTCCGAAATCGATCTTGCCACCGGTGAGACGCTGGCGGTCAACTGGCTGCGCGGCGAAAAACGCTTTCGCGGTGACCCCGGCGACGGGTTCGACACTTCGTCGCGCCGCGCGCCATTTCAGCGGTTTCGCTGGAATGATTATGCGCTGAAACCCGAACTTGGTTACCGCTTTGACGTCGTGCCGCTGCGCGGTGCGCCGCTCGGCCTGACGGCGGATGAGGATCCGGTGGTGCTGAAATTCCGGCCGACGCCCGCCGTGACCGATGGCGTGGGCATTCATGTCAATCGCGGCGTGACGTCGGCCTTTGCCTATCTCGACCGGTTCAAGAGCGCGCATCCAAAGGATGTGCCCGACGGCGCGGCCTATCGCTGGCTGTCGCGCGGGCTGAAAGAGGCGCTGCTCGCGTTCATCGATGCGGCGGCACCGGGCGACGGCCTGCGCGTTGGCATCTATGAATTTTTCGACGCCGATGTCGCCACTGCTTTGGCGGCGGCGCGTGCGCGCGGGGTTGACGTGCGCATCGTCTATCATGCCAAGCCCGGCGACGGGGCGACGGCGGAAAGCGCGCATATGCTCCACGCCCACGGGCTGGATGCGGTGGCGACGCCGCGCGCGGCGATCAGCAAGATCAGCCACAATAAATTCGTCGTGCATCTTGTTGGCGGTGTCGCGGTGCGACTGTTCACCGGCACATGCAATTTCAGCGAGAATGCTTTCTATTTTCAAACCAATGCGGCGGTCACCCTCGATGATGCCGACATTGCGGCGGCCTATCTCGATTATTGGCTGATCCTGAACGACGATCCGCCGCGCGGCCCGTCAAAGACCGACCCGGCCGAAGTGCGCAACCGCGTCGCCGCGCTGATGGCGCGGGTCAATGCCCAGCCCCCCTTGCTGTTCGCCAAGTCCTATTTTTCGCCCATCCGCACGCTCGACATCGTCGACACGGCGGTCGAACTGGTGCGCGGCGCGAAAAAACTGGTACTGACCAGCGCGCCCTTTGGCCTTGACGCGGCGATTGTTGCCGCCATCGGCGCGCAGGACCCGGCCGTCCTCCATTATGGCCTGGCCAACACCACCGCGCGCAAAAAGGTTGAGGCGTTGACCACCCGCAACACGCGGTTTTTTACGCCGTCGCGGCTGGAAACCTATCTGGGCCGCAAATGGGATGCCAAGGCGTTCGGCGCGCACAAAATCCACACCAAGCTGATGATCGTCGATCCGTTCGGCACATCACCGACGATGTTGTTTGGCTCGGCAAATTTCAGCGACGAAAGCTGTCAGGGCAATGATGAAAACGCGTTCCTGACCCGCGACCCGCGCCTGTGCGCGGTGATGACCGCCGAATTTCTGCGCATGTTCGACCATTACAAGTCGCGCGCCTTCATCAACCAGATCCGCGCGAGCGGTCTGGGCGACGATGATTTTCTGAAAGAGGACGGCAGCTGGATGCGCACGGCGTTCGACCCGGCGGCGAACAGCCACAAATATCGCGACCGGCTGGCGTTTGTCGGG
>JBEGPL010000245.1:0-2739 GCA_041181445.1 Pseudomonadota bacterium | reverse complement strand
TCATTTCGCCTATATGGTCCAATGGTTCCTGTTCGCGTTGGCGGCGGCGGTTATTTACGTGCTGGCGTTGCGCCGCCGCGAATCCGACGCCGGGTGAACCTGCCCGCCGACCCGCTGTTCTGGATCACGGCATCGACCGCAATCATCTTGCTCGGTCTGGCAAAGGGCGGCTTTGCCGGACTGGGTGCGACGGCGATGCCGTTGCTTGCACTGGTGATGGACCCGGTCGCGGCGGCCGCCATGCTGATGCCCATTCTTCTGCTTCAGGATGTCGTCAGCGTCTGGTCGTTCCGCCGCGACTATGATGCCCGGACGCTCGCCTGGATGCTCCCCGGGGCCGCCGTCGGCATCGGCATCGGCTGGTTGCTGGCGTCGTCGGTGTCGGGCGACATGGTCCGCGCCGCCGTCGGTGTGATCGCGCTCGCCTTTGGGCTCGACCGTTTGCAGGGCCTGATCCGCAGCAGCGTGCGCCCACCCAGCGCCCTCCCGCAACCGTTCGCGGCGCTGTGGGGTGCGACTGCCGGTTTCACCAGCCAGATTGCCCATTCGGGCGGGCCGCCGTTTCAGATATGGGCACTTGGCCGCGTGCAACCGCACACGCGCTTCGTTGGCACATCGTCGATTTTCTTCGCCGCGATCAATTGGATGAAATTGCCCGCTTATTGGCAATTGGGCCAGTTTACGCGCGACAATATGACGCTTGCGCTCGCCTTTCTGCCACTTGCGCTCGCGTCCACTTTTGCCGGTGTCTGGGTCGTCCGGCGGATTGACGCGGCGCGCTTCATGTGGGTGATCAGCCTGTTGATGGTTGTCGTCGGGCTGGAACTGCTGCACGTCGGATTGACATGATCCTTGCCCAACGCAAGTCAGCGGTTTAGGGCGCGCGCATCATGGACGAAATCAAATATGTCAGCACCCGGGGCCGTGCACCGCACCTGAACTTTGAAGGCGTCACGCTGACCGGCCTGGCCAGCGATGGCGGGCTGTATGTGCCTGCGACCTGGCCGCAATTTTCCGCGGCCGACATTGCCGACCTCGCCGGCCTTGATTATGTCGAAACGGCAGTGCGCGTGATGATGCCGTTCGTGGCCGGATCGCTGACGCGCGACGAGTTGCGCACCCTGTGTCACGCCGCCTATGGCCGGTTCGCGCATGACGCGGTGACGCCGCTGAAGCAACTCGGCGAACGCCAATGGCTGCTCGAACTGTTTCACGGCCCGACGCTGGCATTCAAGGATGTCGCGCTGCAACTGCTTGGCCAGCTGTTCGAACGTTTCCTGTCACAGCGCGATGACCATCTGACCATCGTCGGCGCGACGTCGGGTGACACCGGTTCGGCGGCGATTGATGCCGTCGCGGGGCGCGAAAAGATCGATATCTTCATGCTTCATCCAGCGGGCCGGATCAGCGATGTCCAACGCCGCCAGATGACCACCATATTGTCCCCCAACGTCCACAATATCGCGATCGACGGCAGTTTTGACGATGCGCAGGCGATGGTGAAACGCCTGTTCGCTGACGGGGACTTCACCAGCCGTTTTACCTTGTCGGCGGTCAACTCGATCAACTGGGCGCGGTTGATGGCGCAGGTCGTTTATTATTTCTATGCCGCCGTGCGGCTTGGTGCGCCCGATCGCGCTGTTGCTTTTTCGGTGCCCACGGGTAATTTCGGCGATGTGTTCGCAGGCTATGTCGCGACAAAAATGGGCCTGCCAGTTGCGCAGCTGATCGTTGCGACCAACGTCAACGACATCTTGCACCGCGCGCTGAGCAGCGGTGACTATTCTGCGGGCTTGGTGACACCGACGGCAGCGCCCAGCATGGACATTCAAGTGTCGAGCAACTTTGAACGATTGCTGTTCGACCTGGCGGGCCGCGACGGCGCCGCGCTGGCGGCGATGATGGCGGGCTTTGAAACGACGCGCGCGATGACGATCCCGCAGGACATGATCGCAGGCGCGCAGGGCCTGTTTACCAGCGCGCGGATCGACGCCGACGGCATGACACTGGCGCTGCGCCGCGCGTGGGAAGGGTCGGGCGAATTGCTCGATCCGCATACCGCCATCGGCTATGCTGCGGCGACGGCGGTTGACTTGCCCGCCGACATCCCGGTGGTGACGCTGGCGACGGCGCACCCCGCCAAGTTCCGCGACGCGGTCGAGCGCGCGACGGGCAATCGCCCACCGATGCCTGCGCGTATCGGCAATCTGTTCGATCGCGAAGAGCGGCTGGCGCAACTGCCCGGCGACTATGACGCGGTGCGTGCCTATGTCGCGGAGCGGGCGACCCCGACGCCGCGTGGCTGACGCACCCGCCCTCATCACGATGGTTGGCGAACCATGGGACGACTATGGCCTGATCGACAGCGGCGGCGGGCGCAAGCTGGAACGTTATGGGCCGTACCGCTTCATCCGCCCCGAACCGCAGGCAATGTGGGCGCAGGCGCTTGACGCCGCTGCATGGGATGCCGATGCCGAGTTCATCCCCGCGTCCGACGAAGATGGCGGTGGACGCTGGTATTTCAATCGACCGGTCCCGCAGGACGGCTGGCCGCTCGGCTGGCGCGAGACGCGCTTCACGGCGCAGTGCACACCGTTCCGCCACCTCGGCTTCTTCCCCGACATGGCGCCGGTATGGTCGTGGTTGCGTGCGCAAACTGCCGCGGTCGCCGAACCGCAGTTCCTTAACCTGTTTGGCTATACCGGCGTCGGCAGTCAGGCGCTGGCGGCGAGCGGCGCG
>JBEGPL010000244.1:0-6659 GCA_041181445.1 Pseudomonadota bacterium | reverse complement strand
GCGTGATGATGGGCTTCTGCATGCGGTCGATGCCTTTGCGGCGCGTCTGCCCTGTCGAATCGCGCTGGTCGCGACGCTGGACACGCTCGATGCGCTCTATGCGCGCTTTGCGCCGCGCGACGATGCCGACCTGTTGGTCGCGCCCGATGACGCCGCGTGCCTGCTGGCGCTGGCCAGGGTGTGCGGTGCGCCTGCCCACGCGCTGCACGACCCCGCCCGGACGATGGCTGATGCGCGCATCGACCAGTTACAGGACGAAGTGTCGCGGATCGTCCAGATGTTGTCGCTGCTGCGCGCGCCTGACGCGGTGGGGCTGGGCGGCTATGCTGCACACGGCGGCGGCTTTGATGACGGCATGATCGGCTATGCCGCGCCGTCGATGCCCGACGCCGCTGTGCGCTCGCCGACCCGCGGATACAATGCCCCCGCGCCGGGTGCGGCTTTTTTCGGTACCCAGCCGGCCGATGGCGCGCTTGTCCGGCGGATGATCCGCCAGCGGCGACTGCGCGACCGTTTCTTTCCCGCCGACATTTTCGCGGACCCCGCATGGGACATGCTGCTCGACCTGTTCGCCGCCAAACTGGAACGGCGGACCGTTTCGGTGTCCAGCTTGTGCATCGCCTCCGCCGTGCCAGCGACGACAGCGCTGCGCTGGATCAAGTCGCTCACCGATGCAGGGGTTTTTGTCCGCGAAGCAGACCCGCATGATGGCCGCCGCATTTTCATTGCCCTGTCCGAAACCGCTGAAACGGGCATGCGTGCCTTTTGCGACGCGATGGCGACCGCCTGACCATCTGCATGCTTGCCAAGCATGGCCGTGCGGCGCTAAGGGCCGCGCTTCCCCGCACAGGGGCGCTTAGCTCAGTTGGTAGAGCATCTCGTTTACACCGAGAGGGTCGGCGGTTCGAGCCCGTCAGCGCCCACCATCGCGGGTCATTCTCCCCGGTCGAATTGACAAGCGTGTTGCGCATGGCACAGTAAAGGTCATGCGCGGCGTTCGACTGTGCGCGGAGGGGGCGGATATGAACTTCATGCGACACGGCGCGGCGACCTTTATGGCGCTCATATTGGCCATGTTGCTCGCCAACTGGGCGACACAGCCACCGCCGCTGCGCGCGCCCGCCGACATTGGCGCGGGCATCGACATCAGCCGGGCGATGGCCGATCTCAACGTCATCGCGCGCGAACCGCATGTCACGGGATCGCCCGCAAACGCCCGCGTCCGCGACGACATTGTCAAAATGCTCGCCGCCACCGGGTTGACCGCCGAAATCCAGCGCGGCGTTGCCGTGCGCCAATCGCCGCGCAAGGGTAAAAGCATCTCGGTTGCGCCGGTCGAGAATATCATCGCCGTTGCGCCGGGCAAGGACCGCGCCGCACCCGCCGTGCTGGTCATGGCGCATTATGACTCGGTGCCCTTTTCGCTTGGCGCGAGTGATGACGGGGCCGGGACGGTGTCGGCGCTGGCGGCGGCGCGGATGATCACCGCCGGGCCCACGCCCGCGCGCGACGTCATATTCCTGATCACCGACGGCGAAGAGATGGGGCTGACCGGCGCGCAATATTTCTTTGACAATCATCCGCTGGCCAAGCGCGTCGGCATTGTGGTCAATGCCGAGGCGCGAGGGTCGCGCGGGCGCGCGCAGATGTTTCAGACATCACCGGGAAATGCCGCGCTGGTCGATCTGTGGGCCGATCATGCGATCAGCCCGTCGGGCAACAGTTTGAATGATGCGATTTACCGGTCGCTGCCCAACGACACGGACTTGTCGGTCAGCCTCGACAAGGGGATCGCGGGAATAAACGGCGCGTTCATCGACGGTCATTTCGATTATCACAGCACCACCGACCGCGCCGACGTGATCGACCAACGCACGCTCCAGCATCTGGGCGATTTTGCGCTGACGACGACGCGCGTGCTGGCCTATGCGCCCGCGCTGCCGGTGCGCGGCGCGGACAGCGTGTTTTTCGACATGTTCGGCCAGTTCGTTGTCCAATATCCCAAGTGGATGGGCTGGATTCCGTTGCTGTTCGCGGCGGCGGGGCTGGGCCTGCTTTACCGCCGCGCGGCGGACCTGTCGTGGCGGCGAAAGGGCGGCGCGGTCGCCGGCGTGATTGTTGCGACGGCGGCGCTCGCGGCGGTCGGTCACGGCATCGGCGTGCTGACGCGCGGTGCGGGCAGCATCGGCCTGCGCGAAGCGATGGCCGAGGCCGACGTGCTGATGCTCGCGCTGATCGGCCTCGCGCTGGCGGCGTGGCTGGTGCTGCGCGCGGGCCGCGCGTTGATGCTGGCGGCGATGCTCGTCCTGCTGGCGGCGGCGGTGGCGGTGCAGGTGATGTTGCCCGCCGCGGCGTTCCTGATCGCCTGGCCCGTGCTGATCGCGGTGGCGATTGCGCTCGCCGCGCCGCTGCGCGCGCGCTACCGTTGGCCGGTGACCGCGATCTGCGTGGTGCTGGCGGCGCTGGCGCTCGCTTATATTTTTCAGTTTGTGGTGCAGGGCTATGTTTCGGTCGGGCTGATGACGACGGGCATTTTTGCCATTGCGCTGCCGTTCATGATCGCGCTGCTGACGCCGCTGGGTGTCGATGCCCCTGCGGCGTCGGCGCGGGGCTGGCGGCGGGCGGGCGCGGTGTTGGCGCTGGTGTCGATTGCCGGGGTCGGCTGGGTCGCCACCATGGACGGCTTTTCGGCGCGCCACCCGCGCCCGGGCGACTTCTTTGCGGTGAATGACCTGCGCGATGGCCGCGCCTATTGGGCGACAACGTCGGGGGCGGACGAACTGCCGTCGGGCAAGGCGGCGCCGATCACGCTGCTGCCCGAAAGCCGGTTCAAGATTTTGGGGCAACGCGCGGCGATTCCCGCGCCAAGTGCCGAGCGGCAACTGGCGATCAGCGTGGCGGCCGCTGGCCCCAAATCCACATGGCGGATCACCAGCAGCCGGCCGCCGCGCGTCATGATCATCGCGCTGCGCCCGACGGCGGCGATGACCGGTGTGCGGATCAACGGCGTGCCGGTCACGCTGCCCGCCGATCAATGGACCCCGCTCTATTACCGCGCGGCAAAGCCGGTCGATATCATGATCGAGGCCGATGGCGTTGCAACCGGCGGCCAACTTGCCATGCAAACGCTGCTCGCTTCGCCGGGGCTACCGGCAGGCGCACCGCGGCCCGCAGGTCTGGAAACGAACTGGACGATGCTGACGGGGACCGAGGTGGTGCTTGACGCGTGGCCGGTCAAGGCGGCTGCGACGGCCAAGCCATGACCCGCGACTCCGGGATTAATCGCTAACGCCCGGGAACCGATGCGCGGTCTGTGTTTTCCCGGTCCGCGATGTAGAAATGTCCGCCCTCGCCGCGCACGATGTCAAAGAGTCCGGTCAATTCGAACAATTTGGAGAAATTCTTGACGCCATAGTTGCGCGGGTCGATCGGCGCTTGCCGTTTGGCGTGACTGCCAGCGTTTGACAGCACGGCCCAGCCATCGTCGCGCGACGCGGCTTCAACGGCACCGCGCAGCACCACCAAAATCTTCTCGTCAATCGGACGGACCTTGTTTGCGGCGATCACCTTGTCGCTCGCATTGGCTTTCGCAGGTGATACGCCTTTCATTTCGTTCGTTGCCTTGGCCACCTTGTCCGCCTTGGCGGGCGCTTTGGTTGGTTTCGCTTGCGGCGCCAATATGTCGTCGTCCAGGCTGTCGAGATAGAGAAAGGTGGTGCAGGCATTCACAAAGGGATCGGGTGTCTTGCGCTCGCCAAAGCCATAGACTTCGTGGCCGTTGGCGCGCAGCTGGATGGCCAGCGGCGTGAAGTCGGCATCGCTCGACGCAATGCAAAACGCGTCGAGCTCTTGCGTGTAGAGCAGTTCCATCGCGTCGATCACCAGCGCAATGTCGGTCGCATTTTTTCCAGCAGAATAATTGATCTGCTGCATAGGCCGGATAGCGAAATCGAGCAGTTTGCGCTTCCATCCGCGCAGTCCGTCACTGCCCCAATCGCCATAGGCTCGGCGGATATTGGCGGTGCCATATTTCGACAATTCGGCCAGGATCAACTCAATCTTGGCATGGGACACATTGTCGGCATCGATCAACAGTGCGATCCGGCGATCAGGCCCGCTGTTTGGAGGGGTGTCACCTGACACAGCACGTCACTCCTGCCCAAATACGTCAGACTGATCAGACCGATGAGTATCTTATGCTCAGGCCGCGAGTTTGCGGAGAACATAATGAAGAATCCCGCCGTTCATATAATATTCGACCTCGTTCGCGGTATCGATGCGGCACAGCGTGTCAAAAGCGAACGTCGACCCGTCGGCGCGCGTCACGTTCACCGTCACCGTCTGGCGCGGTGACAGGTCGGCGACGCCGGTGATGGTGAAGCTGTCGTCGCCTGTCAGTCCCAGCGTCTTGCGCGTGTCGCCGTCCATGAATTGCAGCGGCAACACGCCCATGCCCACCAAATTGCTGCGGTGGATGCGTTCAAAGCTCTCGACGATGACCGCGCGGACGCCGAGGAGGTTCGTGCCTTTTGCCGCCCAGTCGCGCGAGCTGCCGGTGCCATATTCCTTGCCGCCGATGACGATCAATGGGGTGCCGTCGGCTTTATGTTTCATCGCGACGTCATAGATCGGCAGGATTTCGCCCGCATATTTCGACATGCCGCCTTCGACGCCTTCGACCATTTCGTTGCGGATTCGGATGTTGGCAAAGGTGCCGCGCATCATGACATCGTGGTGGCCGCGCCGCGCGCCGTAGCTGTTGAAGTCGGCTTTGCTAACTTGATGTTCCATAAGCCATTTTCCGGCCGGGCTGTCCGCTTTGATCGATCCCGCGGGCGAGATGTGGTCGGTGGTGATGCTGTCGCCCAGCACCGCCAGCGGCTTTGCCCCGATGATGTCGCTGACCGGCGCCGGGGTCATGCTCATCCCGTCGAAATAGGGCGGATTCGCGACATAAGTGCTGCCCGCGCGCCATTTGTACGTGTCCGATCCCTCGACCTGGATCGCCTGCCAATGCGCATCGCCAAGGTAGACATTGTCATAGCGCGCGGTGAACATCGCGCGGTCGATGTTTGCGGTCATCAGCGTATGGACTTCGGCATTGGTCGGCCAGATGTCGCGCAGATAGACGTCGCTGCCGTCGCTGCCCACGCCGATCGGCGTCGTCGTGAAATCCTCCACCACCGTGCCTTTCAGCGCATAGGCGACGACCAGCGGCGGCGACGCGAGGAAGTTGGCGCGCACGTCGGGCGACACGCGGCCTTCAAAGTTGCGGTTGCCCGAAATCACCGACGCGGCGACGATGTCGTTGCCGTTGATCGCCTTGCTGATCGGTTCGGCCAGCGGCCCCGAATTGCCGATGCAGGTGGTGCAGCCATAACCGACCAGGTTAAAGCCGACCGCGTCCAGATCAGCGCTCAGCCCCGCGCGGTCGAGGTAATCGGTGACCACCTGTGATCCCGGCGCGAGCGACGTTTTCACCCATGGCTTGGGTTTCAGCCCGCGTGCGTGCGCCTTGCGCGCGACCAGCCCGGCGGCGACCAGAACCGACGGGTTCGACGTGTTGGTGCAACTGGTGATCGCGGCGATGACGACGTCGCCGTCGCCAATGTCATGGTCCTTGCCCTCCACCGCGACGCGCTTGGCCGGGCGTTTCAGGTCGGCGTTGAACACATCGTCGACCTCGGTCAGGATCACCTTGTCCTGCGGGCGTTTCGGCCCCGCGAGCGACGGCACGACGCTGCCCATGTCGAGCGTCAGGGTGGAGGTGAACACCGGGTCCGGCGCGTGCGCGTCGATCCACATGCCCTGCGCCTTGGCATAAGCCTCGGTCAGCGCGACCGTTTCGTCGCTGCGCCCGGTCAGCCGCATATAATCAAGCGTCTTGTCGTCAATGCCGAAAAAGCCGCACGTCGCGCCATATTCGGGCGCCATATTGGCCAGCGTCGCGCGGTCGGCCAGGCTCAGCGAGGCCAGCCCCGGCCCATAATATTCGACAAACCGGCCCACCACGCCGTGCGCACGCAACATTTGCGTCGCGGTCAGCACCAGATCGGTCGCGGTGACGCCTTCGCTGAGCTCACCGGTCAGTTTGAACCCGACCACTTCGGGGATCAACATCGACACTGGCTGGCCCAGCATCGCCGCCTCGGCCTCGATCCCGCCAACGCCCCAGCCGAGCACGCCCAGCCCGTTGATCATCGTCGTGTGGCTGTCGGTCCCGACGCAGGTGTCGGGGTACGCCACGGTCATCCCGCTTTCGTCGGTCGACGTCCACACCGCCTGCGCAATATGTTCAAGGTTGACCTGATGGCAAATGCCGGTGCCCGGCGGCACCGCCTTGAAATTGCTCAGGCTTTTCGACCCCCATTTCAAAAAGTCATACCGTTCGCCGTTGCGGTAATATTCAATCTCGACATTCGCCTCGAACGCCTTGGGGTGGCCGAATTCGTCGACCATCACGCTATGGTCGATGACGAGATGGACGGGGACCAGCGGGTTGATCTTGCTGGTGTCGCCGCCGAGTCGCGCAATCGCATCGCGCATCGCGGCGAGATCGACGACGCAGGGCACGCCGGTGAAATCCTGAAGCAGCACGCGCGCGGGGCGATATTGGATTTCGGTGTTGCCGGTTGGGTTCGCCTGCCAATCGACCAGCG
>JBEGPL010000243.1:0-3978 GCA_041181445.1 Pseudomonadota bacterium | reverse complement strand
GCCGCCCACAGCAAAACCGGTGCAGATATCGTCCATCCGGCCTTTGCGACCGGCGCTGGATTGCTGTGCAGTGCGCTGCGGCGCGGTTGCCCAGTCGCCGCGCCACTGCGACCAGATCCATCCTGCCACCAGACTCGCCCCGGCAAAATCATCGAGCAACTGGTACGTCGGCGTGCCCTTGATATCGCCAAGGATCGCAGCAAGCGCGTGGCGGCTGGCGCCACCAGCCCTGACTCCAACCAATTCCTGTGCCCGACGATGTTCGGGGGTAATCGCAATCCGCAAGATTTCGCGCATTGGCGAGGTCAGTATCTGAAAACCGCCGGTAGCCAGTTCCTGGGGCTCGCCATGTTCTGGCGTGAGCAGGTCGCGCGCACGGCCAACCATTTCCCACGGTTCGCCATAGCCGTCGGGCCACGCCGAATCGATCGAAGTGGTGCGGCGGATCGATCCGGGCAGCCGTAGCGGGGCGTAGCCAGCGCTCTGGCGGGCAAAGGGAAACTGCTGCGGCCGGTTCATGCTGGTTTGTCCTTACTTGGGAGGCATACGAATGGCGCCGTCGAGGCGGATGCACTGGCCGTTGAAATAGGTATTGCGCGCAAGTTCAAGCACCAGACTGCCGAACTCCGATGGTTTACCAAGCCGTTTGGGAAACGGCACCGAAGCCTCGAGCCCGGCAAAGATCGCGGGAGCCTTGTTCTGCACCCCCAGCATCGGCGGCGTGGCGAAAATCCCCGGCAGGATCGCATTGACCCGTATCCCCACGTCCATGAGGTCACGCGCCATCGGCAGGACCATCGAATTAACCGCGCCCTTGCCGCCGCCATAGGCGACCTGCCCGACCTGGCCGTCCTGCGAGGCGGCTGACGAGGTCATGATGATGACCCCGCGTTCGCCGTCATCATCCAGCGGATCTGAATTGGCCATGCCGAGCGCGGCGATCGAGGCGATGCGGTAGCTGGCGGTGAAAATGCCATCAGCCGCGCGGGCGATCATCTCGGTCGGGTTGCGTTTGTACCCGCCGGTTTCCTTGTTGAACGAAATGGTCTTGCCCCCGCCCGTGACCATCGCGCAATGCACGACGATCCGTTCCTGGCCGTGCGCTGCGCGGGCCTTGGCGTAGCCCGCTTCAACGCTTTCCTCCGTGGTGATGTCGACCTTGCAGAAGATACCGCCGATCTCCTTGGCTACTGCTTCACCATCCGCATCGTTCATATCAAAAATGGCAACCTTGACCCCTGCGGCAGCCAGCGCCTCGGCGCTCGCCCGGCCGAGGCCTGATGCCGCCCCGGTCACAACGGCGGCGATGGAATTGTCGATCTTCATGTTCAGCTCCTGTGAGAAATTAGTTATGCTGGACCTTCAAGCGGTCTTGCAAAATCTTGTCGGCGCCTTCGCCGCGCGCCGCGACCGATGATCCGCCGTCGAGTTTGAGCGAGGATCCGGTGCAGTAACCGGCCTTCTCCGAGGCGAAATAGAAGCAGGCATGCGCGATGTCGCCTGGGGTCCCGGCGCGGCCCACCGGTACGGTCGCACCATAAGCGGCGAGGCCTTCCTTGCCCAAGACACGCAGCGCATTATCGCTTGCGACCAGCCCGGGATTGATCGCGTTGACCGTAATATTCTCACGCACCACATCGCCCGCCGCACCGCGCACGAACGCATCGAGCGCGGCTTTGGCCATGCCATAGGCGGTCATGTTGGGGACCGTGGTGAAGGTGCCGTTGACCGATCCGATCGCAATGAACCTGCCGCCGCTGGGAGCCGCCGACAGCTGCGCCCGCGCGGCATCGAGCAGCCACCAGGCCGCCTTGGCGATGCTGGCAAGCCCAGCTTCAAGCGCTTCGTCGCTGACCGCGCCAACACCGCCGTGCGGGATTTCGGCAGCGCAGTGGATGATCACATCGAGCCGCCCGAAGGCAGTCAGCGTGGCGGCGACCAGATCGCGGCATGACTGGTGGCTCTTGGCGTCGAACAGGCAGATCTCGGCAGTCCCGCCCGCCGCCAGAATTGCGGCGCGTGCGTCCTCGCCGTAAGACAATGTTCGCGCGGCCAACATCACGCTGGCACCCCGCGCCGCAAAGGCTTCGGCGATACCCCTGCCCAGCCCTCGCCCAGCTCCGGTGACGATCACGCTGCGTCCTGAAAACTCGCTCATGCGGCCTCTCCATTGAACAGCGCCAAAAGCCCGGGGGCGGATGGTTTCATCGACGGGGTGCGCGGAAAGTCCGCCACGAAGCGGAAGTGGACGGGCACCTGGTAGGCAATCAGGCGCTCCTTGAGGAAGGCCTTGAGTTCGTCGGGACGGGGTTCGGCGAAACCATCGCGCAAGATCAGCGCCGCTGCTGGGACGGCCCCGAGCCGCGCGTCGGGCACTCCGACAACCGCAGCCTCGCGGATAGCAGGATGCTGGTGCAGCGCTTGCACGACATCATCTGGATGGACCTTGAACCCGCCGCGAATGATCGCATTGTCGGAACGGCCGCGGATATATAGGAACTGGTCCGCATCGAGCACCGCCCGGTCGGTGGTGCGCAGCCAGCTCGCGCCTCCTTGCGGGTAATCGGAACCAAGCTGTTCGCCCTGAAGCTCGAGCAGTCCCTCCTCGCCGCGCGGAAGTTCGCCGCCCGTTGCAGGATCGATTACGCGCGCTGCGATGTTGCCATGAACCCGTCCCACCGCGCCGCGCTTGGCCTGCCAGTTGGCTTTGAAATCATCTAGTGACCAACCTGCGATCGCCCCGGCAAATTCGGTTGCGCCGTAATTGCCGAGGATCGGAATGCCATACTTTTCGTGGAACGCATCGACCAGTTCGGGAGCTAGCGGCGCGGTGCCGCTGATCAGTGCCGACAAGCTCGACAGCGCCTCTGGATCGACATCTGCTTCTAGCAGCATGCGGATCGCCGATGGTACCGCTCCCGCCACCTTGGGCTGGTTCCGTTTGATCGATTCGACCCAGCCGTCGACCGTGAACCTCTCCAACAAACCGATCTTGCGGCCTGCCGCCAGCGCGCCGATGCAGCCATAAATCCCGCCGATATGCGTGAGCGGATTGTTGACCATGGTCACGCCGGAACGGAGCTGCGGCTGATCGGCAAACTCGCGGCCCCGTTCATAGCGGGTGAAGCCGGCGAAGCTGGCGTCGAAGGAAGCGCGGGTCAGCGGGACACGCTTGGGCGAACCGGTGGTCCCGCTAGTCAGCATCTCGATCGCAACGCCAGACGAAGGGGCTATTTGGTCGCGCGGCAGTTCGAAACCGTCCAGCCTCCGTGCGCCTTCCAGCCGCGCTCCGATGGCGATCACTGCGCTACCCCCGCTGGCGAAGGCCTCGGCGATGCCAGGGCGGGAGACGTCGCTTTCATCGGCAATAATTGCTGGCAAACCAAGCTCGGCGATATCGGCGAACAGCTTGACATCGGGCAGCACGGGGTTGAGCGAAACAAGGCAGCGGTCGGTCGCCAGCACCGCAAGGATTGCAGCGATGTGGCCCGGCCGGTTGCGCAGCAGTATCCCGACGCGGGACTCTGGCGGCAACCCCATCCCATCGAGCGTCGCCTCGATTGCCCCGACCACGCGCGCGAGATCACCCCAGCTGTAGTCGCAGCCTTCAAAGTCGATTTCCGCTCGATCTGGATCGAGCGCCATGATGGCGCGCAATTTTTCGCCGACCAGCGCCATCAGATCGCCAGGCCCCCGGCGGCTTCGATCACGTTGCCAGTAACCCAGCGCGCTTCCTCGCGGCAGAGCATCAGCACCGCCCCGGCGATGTCGTCGGGCTCGCCCATTCGGCCCATCGGGGTGTTCCTGGCATTGCCTTCATCGAAGCCCGGGCGTTCGCGCAGCTTGGAGATGAAGTCGGTCGCGACCGCACCAGGCGCGATCAGATTGCAAGTGATCCCGCGTTTCGCGCCTTGGATTGCGGTCGAGAAAGTCAGGCTTTGCAAAGCCCGCTTCGACATGGCGTACCCTGCCGCAAAA
>JBEGPL010000242.1:0-2636 GCA_041181445.1 Pseudomonadota bacterium | reverse complement strand
CTCCAGCTTCTTGGCCATTTCTTCAATATTCTCCGGCGGCCAGCCGGGGATGTCCATGCCGAGGCGCAAGCCCATGCTGGAGAGCACTTCCTTGATCTCATTCAATGACTTGCGGCCGAAGTTTGGCGTGCGGAGCATTTCGGCTTCGCTCTTTTGCACAAGATCGCCGATATAGATGATATTGTCGTTCTTCAGGCAGTTGGCGCTGCGCACCGACAATTCCAGCTCGTCGACCTTTTTGAGCAGGAAGCGGTTGAGCTGGTTCGCGTCCGATTCGTCCGACGCGGCGGGAACGGCGATGCCGATCATGCCGCTGTCGGCCATCGCGTCTTCGAAGTGGACGAAGACCTGCAACTGGTCCTGAAGGATGCGCGCGGCATAGGCGATCGCGTCTTCGGGCGTCACCGTGCCGTCGGTTTCGACGGTCAGGTTCAGCTTGTCATAGTCCAGTTCCTGCCCGATGCGGGCATTGTCGACCTTATACGCAACCTGACGCACCGGCGAATAGAGCGAGTCGACCGGGATCAGGCCGATCGGCGCGTCGGCCGGGCGGTTGGCGGTCGCGGGGACATAGCCCTTGCCGGTGTCGGCGATCAGTTCCATGTTCAGCGTCGCGCCGTCGTCGAGGTGACAGATGACATGGTCGGGGTTCATCACCTTGATGTCGCCCGACACCATGATGTCGCCGGCCTTGACCGTCGCAGGGCCGGTGGCCGACAGCTGGAGCCGCTTGGGCCCGTCGCCTTCCATGCGCAGCGCGATCTGTTTGACGTTGAGCACGATGTCGGTGACATCTTCGCGCACGCCGGTCAGGCTGCTGAATTCGTGCAGCACATTTTCGATCTTGATCGACGTGATCGCGGCCCCCTGGAGCGACGAGAGCAGCACGCGGCGCAGCGCATTGCCCAGCGTCAGGCCGAAACCGCGTTCGAGCGGTTCGGCGACAAAGGTCGCCTTGCGCTTGCCGTCGCTGCCGACCTTGATTTCCAGATTGCTGGGCTTCTTCAATTCCTGCCAGTTCTTGGTGTTGACAGTCATGGTCTTCCCTTTGCTTTTGGCGGGACCGGGGGCGAGAGAAGCCGGATCGGTCCGCTTGTGTATCAACTTGACGGGCGCGGCGGGGGTCCCCACCGTGCCAAAGGCGGCATCAGACGCGGCGGCGCTTGGCCGGGCGGACACCGTTATGCGGGATCGGGGTCACGTCGCGGATCGACGTGATGTGGAACCCGACGGCCTGCAACGCGCGCAGCGCCGATTCGCGTCCCGCCCCCGGGCCCTTGACTTCGACTTCCAGCGTGCGGACGCCATGTTCGGACGCCTTTTTGCCGGCGTCTTCGGCGCATACCTGGGCGGCATAGGGCGTCGATTTGCGGCTGCCCTTGAAACCCATTGTGCCGGCCGACGACCAGGCAATGGTGTTGCCCTGTGCATCGGTGATCGTCACCATCGTGTTGTTGAACGTCGCGTTGACATGGGCCACACCCGACGAGATGTTTTTGCGTTCGCGCCGACGAAGGCGCTGCGGTTCACGAGCCATTATTTTGTTCCAATATCCTGAAATCTTTTAGCGGGCCGTTGGTGCCTGAGTTGACAGCGCCTCCGGTGGAGAAAAAGGCTTTGGGTCGCGGGGACCCAAATCTTATTTCTTCTTCCCGGCGATCGGCTTGGCCTTGCCCTTGCGGGTGCGCGCATTTGTGTGCGTGCGCTGACCACGGACCGGCAGGCCCTTGCGATGGCGCAGACCGCGATAGCAGGCCAGATCCATCAACCGCTTGATGTTCATCGACGTTTCGCGGCGCAGATCGCCCTCGACCGTCAGGTCGGCGTCGATGGCTTCGCGGATCTGCAGCACTTCGGCGTCCGAAAGGTCCTGCACGCGGCGGGCCTGGTCGATGCCCAGCTTTTCGGCGATTCCCACTGCGGTCTTGCGACCAATGCCGTGGATATAGGTGAGCGCGATGATCACGCGCTTGTTTGTGGGCAGGTTGACGCCCGCGATACGTGCCATGTGATTCTTTCTCCTGCTCCACAGGACCCATGGCAGAGGGTCCCATCTCAAAGCGTTGAAAACCAGCGCAAAAAACGGACCTCGATGCACAGCCATGCTGTGTCGCTGTCCGTGTGAAGGGCTGGAATAGGGGCGCGGTTAGGCCGAGTCGCGGGCGAAGTCAAGCATTTGCAGGGCCTTCACGCCAGGAACGCGCCGCGCCATGACCATGCTTGGCAGCGCCCCGTTCGCGGTGCCATAAGCCCGGCATGACACCACGCCAACCCCCCTCGCCACTGACCCTTGCCGACGACCGCCGCGCGGTGCTGCTCGACCGGCTGGCCGACCATGTGCTTGCGGCGGGGCTGAGCGGGTCCAGCCTGCGCGCGCTGGCGGCGGCGGCGGGAACGAGCGACCGGATGCTGCTTTACTATTTCGCCGACAAGGAAGCGGTGATGACGGCGGTGCTGGAACATATGGCGGCGCGGATGGTGGGCCATCTGATGGCGGCGGCACGGCCCGCGCGGCGATCCTTTGCCGCGCTCCACGCCGATCTGGCGGCGATGGTGCTCGATCCGGCGTTTGCGCCGTTCATGCGGGTGTGGCTGGAGGCGGCGGCGCGTGCGGGGCAGGGCGACGCTTACTATCG
>JBEGPL010000241.1:0-4857 GCA_041181445.1 Pseudomonadota bacterium | reverse complement strand
GTGATCGACGGCGATGTCGAACAAGGGTCGGTGATGGCGGGCCAGTCGGTCGGCATGGTCACCGCAGAGGAAGGCGCGGGGCAGATCATCGCGACTTTGGTGCAGGAGGCCGCGTCGGCATTGCGCCGCCGGGGCTGACGCGGCATAGCCACGCTACGATTTCGGAGGGATGATATGCGGCGCACGGTTCACATGGCGATGATGTTTGCAGGTGCGGCCGCGCTGGCCGCCTGTGCGCCAAAACCCGCGCCCGCGCCGCCGCCGCCCGCGGCAAAGCCCGCACCGGCGGTCGTCTATATCCCCAGCCGCCCGATCCCGCCGAACAACGCCGCCAACACGGTGCTGCTGCCCGCGCGCGGGATGGACGGCAGTTTCGCCACCATCAATCGCGGCATGACCGGCGAGCGTGCCTTCTGGCAGATGAAGATCGGGCTGAATGTTGCCGCCATCGGCTGTCGCGGCCCCGAAGAGCCGGTGCTCGTCGGTGCCTATAACGCCTTTATCAAAACCCATGGCAAGGCGATCAGCGCCAATGAAAAAAAGGTCGTCGCCGAACTGGGCAAGGCGGCGGGCACAACCGGGGTCACCGAACGCGACCGGCTGTCGACCAAATTGTTCAACTATTTCGCCCAGCCGCCCGCGCACGACGGTTTTTGCGCGCGTGCGACTGAATTGGCGCAGGTCGTTGCCGCGACCCCGGCGGCGCAGCTGATCGGCAATGCAGCGGAGCAATTGCCCCAGCTCGACCAGCCGTTCGTCGATTTCTATGCCGCCTATGCGCAATATGAAACCGACGTCGCGGCGTGGGACGCCCGTTATGGCGCGCGCGCGGGGACCCCGGCGGCACCTGTGGCATCCATGACGAAGCCCTGAGCCGAGCGGGCCACCCCTCTCTTTTTCGTCACCCTGGCTGCGGCGATGGCCTCGCTGTTTCAGGGTCCAAGGCCCTGCATTTCCGTAAACGCGCCGCTTGACCAGAGGTTGGGCCATGGATGCTGAAACGAGTTCAGCATGACGAAGTTTGTAAGGTCCTCCTGCCGCATTGGAGTCTCCGTTGCGACGGCAGCCCCCCCCCTGTTGCATCGTTGCATCACTCGATGGGTGATCGACCGTGCGGGCGCGATTTTTGCGCGGCATCGGGAACGGGAATCGACCGTTTTTGTGACGTCATGGGGGCGAAGGTCGATGCTGCGATAAATGGCGGCAGTCTCACGTGATAGATAGGGGCAGTCCCCATTTGTCGCGCCCACCCCATCGCCAACAATTCCCCAATGCACAGCGTTAACGCCGCCGCCATGGTAAATATGCGTTAAGACCTGTGCCGCGCACCCGTGTTTTCCTCTGGTTGTCGGGGGGTCGATGATTCGCTTTCCCCGGACGTATCAACCGGATCAGTCAGGCCAGTCGGTCAGAGGGGAAACATCATGTTCAACATCGGGTCGCACCCAGCATCATCCCGCGCAAATCCCGCGCCGCGCGTTGCCCTGTTCGCGTCGGCGCTCATGTTTGCGGCCGCCACCACCTCCCCGGCGGCGGCCAGCAACGGCACGGCGGAGCCCGAGCCCCCGGGCTTCGCCGTCGCCACCATGAAATTGCCGCCGCGCGGCGCCGACGGCGACTTTGTCACACCGAACAGCGACAAGACCGGTGCGCAGGCATTCTGGCAATTGCGCATCGGGCTGAACGTCGCCGCCATCGGCTGCCGCGGCGCCGAGGAAGCGCGGCTCACCAGCCATTACAACCGGATGATCGAACGCCATTCCCCGCTGATCCGTTCGGCCGAGACCGGCGTGATCGCTGGCCTGGCGCGCAGCGGCGGCGGCAACGGCATCGCCGCGCGCGACAAATTGTCGACCCGGCTGTTCAATTACTTCGCCCAGCCGCCGATGCACGAAGGCTTTTGTGCAAAAGCCACGATGATCGCCGAACAGGTCGCGGGTCTGTCCGCCGACGCCGCGCTGGACCGCGCGCCCGCGCTGCTGGCGCAACTCGACCAGCCGTTCGTCGATTTCTATGAAGATTATGCGCGCTGGCAGATCGCCCATGCGGCGTGGCGCGCATTGGGCAGCGACGGCGATCAACGCCGCGCCGATGCCATGCGCACCCAGATGGCCGGGGGCACAAAAGCGCCGGTTTCGCGCGACGGGCAATAGCGCGAACGAATTGATTCTGTTAGCAGGGGCGTATGACCAATGCGCCCCCGCCGCCGTCAACCGCCGCCCAGGCCGCGCGCACCATCCTGACCCGCCTGCACGACGTGATGGCCGCGCGCACCAATGCCCAGGCCAAATTGAACCAGGTGGTTCAGGTGATCGGCGAAAATCTGCACAGCGAGGTGTGTTCGATCTATCTGCTGCGCGAAGGCGCGCTGGAGCTCTATGCCACCCGCGGGCTGAACCAGTCGGCGGTCCATGTCACCCGGCTGGCGATGGGCGAGGGACTGGTCGGCACCATTGCCGAACGCATCGAATCGCTCAATCTGGACGAAGCCGCTGCGCACCCCGATTTTGCCTATAAACCCGAAACGGGCGAGGAACTGTTCCACAGTTTCGCCGGGGTCCCGATCATCCGGCGCGAACGGGCCGTCGGGGTGTTGTGCGTCCAGCATGTCGAATCGCGCCGCTATGAAGAGGTGGAGATTGAGGCGCTGCAAACCGTCGCGATGGTCATTTCCGAACTGATCGCGGGTGCAGGCTTGATCGACACGGCGGCGCAGAGCAATGCCGCCATGTCCGACGCACCGGCGCAATTGTCCGCCGGGTTGAAACTGGTCGACGGCATGGCAGAGGGCGTCGCGGTGTTCCACCAGCCGCGCATCGTCATCGAACATACCGTCGCCGAAGATGTCGAGGCCGAACGCCACCGCGTCTATTCGGCTTTCGACAAGATGCGCGAACAGATTGACCGCATGGCCAGCCAGGCCGAATTCGGCGGCGGCGGCGAACATGAAGAGGTTATCCAGACCTATAAAATGTTCGCCTATGACGAAGGCTGGTCGCGCCGGATCAACGAAGCCATCGACAGCGGGCTGACCGCCGAAGCCGCCATCGAGCGCGTCCAGCAACGCACGCGCATGCGGATGCGCCAGATTGACGACCCGTTACTGCGCGACCGGATGCACGATCTGGAGGACCTCGCCAACCGCCTGTTGCGCATCGTTTCGGGCCAGATGGGCACCGCGGCGCAGAGCGGGCTGCGCCACGATTCGATCCTGATCGCCCGCAACCTCGGCCCTGCCGAACTGCTGGAATATGACCGCCGCCGCCTGAAAGGCGTGCTGCTGGAGGAAGGATCGCTGACCGCGCACGTCATCATTGTCGCGCGGGCGATGGGCGTGCCGGTGCTCGGCCGGGTCAAGGATGTACGCACCATGGTCCGCGACGGCGACCTGTTGCTGCTCGATTCAAACAGCGCGACCATCCATGTCCGGCCCAGCCCGTCGACGCGCGAGGCGTTCGAATCCAAACTTGCCATCGGCCAGAAACGCCGCGCGCAACTCGCCGCGATGCGCGACCTGCCCGCTGTGACCAAGGACGGCCACCGGATCGACCTGATGATCAACGCGGGACTGCGCGAAGATGTCGGCGCGCTCGACCTGACCGGCGCCGACGGCATCGGCCTGTTCCGCACCGAATTTCAGTTTCTGGTGTCGGCCACCCTGCCCTCGCGCGAGCGCCAGCAGCGCCTCTATCGCGACGTGCTCGACGCGGCGGGCAACCGCCCGGTCATTTTCCGCACGGTCGACATCGGCGGCGACAAATCGCTGCCCTATATGCGCAGCGACGAGGAACTGGAGGAAAACCCCGCGATGGGCTGGCGCGCGGTGCGGCTCAGCCTGGAACGCGAAGGGCTGATGAAGGTGCAGGCGCGCGCGTTGATCGAAGCGGCGGGCGGACGCACGCTCCACGTCATGTTCCCGATGATCGCCGAACCATGGGAATATGAACAGGCGCGCGCCATTTTTGCGCAGCAGCGCGCGTGGCTGCAAAAACAGGGGCGCAAGATGCCCAATTCGATCCGCTTTGGCGCGATGCTGGAGGTGCCGGGGCTGGCCGAAACGCTCGACCTGTTGTTGCCCCACCTCGATTTCCTGTCGATCGGCACCAATGACCTCACCCAATTCCTGTTCGCCGCTGACCGCGCCCACCCGAAACTGGCCGAGCGTTACGACTGGCTGTCGCCGACGATCATGCGCTTCCTGAAACGTGTGGTCGATCAGACGCTGGCGGCCAAGGTCCAGATCGGCGTGTGCGGCGAAATGGGCGGGCGGCCATTGGAGGCGATGGCGCTGCTCGGGCTGGGCATCCGCCGCCTGTCAATTACGCCAGCGGGCGTCGGCCCGGTGAAAGCAATGATCCGCTCGCTCGACCTGGACGCGCTGCAACCCGCCGTCGCGGCGATGCTCCACTCGCCCTCGGCACATCCGCGCGCCGACTATCTGGCGTGGGCCGAGGCGCATGGGGTTGATTTGAGTGCCTGAGGGGGCGGCGGATTGGGGCCGGATTATCGGCGGATACCGGCGCTTCCTTCTCTTTGGGGCCGCCGCTGCGCTCGCCATTCCGGTGTTGGGATTGCACGGCAACGCCCCCGGTCTGTCGTTCCAGTTTTTTCGCTTGCAAGATTTGTGGGTCGTCGTCGCAATGACGCTCGCCATCCTGTGGTATCGCGAACGTGACGCCGCCACGCTGCCATGGCTGACAAACGGATGGACCGGCGCGCGGGTCGCCGTGACGGCGCTCGCCATCGTCATCATCGGCTATGCTGGGCATGTCTTGCTGTTCGAAAATTATGACCTGAGCCGCGACGAACAAATGGCCGCGTTCGACGGCATGGTTTTCGCGTCGGGGCGGCTTTATG
>JBEGPL010000240.1:0-4062 GCA_041181445.1 Pseudomonadota bacterium | reverse complement strand
GGTCGCCAGCGCGTCAATCTCGGCGCGCGCTTCGATCTGTGCCAGCAGGGTCGCCGCCTGGAATGTGCGCGACGCCGGTTTCAGCATTTCGGACAATTGCAACTGGCGCGCGTGCAGGTCGAGCCGCCGCAGCCGGTCGGGCATCACGTCGGCCGGCAGAATGCGGATCATGATTTGATGACTGACCCGCAGCCGTTCGGCGATCGCGCCATACAGATCGCCGCCGGTCAGCCGCAACGTATCAGCCAACTGCTCGGCCTGATCATCCAGATCGGGAAAATGGTTGCGCCAGCGCTCAATTTCCTGCCGCGCCAGCCGCACCGCCAAAACTTCGCCGCTCGCATCGTCGAGCGTGCCTTGCGCACCCTGTGCCGCCATCTGGTCGAACAGGCGGATAAAGGCCGCCGCAGTCGACGGCGCGCTCGCCAGCCACTCGTCAACTTCGGCGCGATCAATTTCCATCCCCGCAAATAACGGATCGGCCAGCCGCCGCCGCATCGCGTCGATCCCGCCGCCAACAGCATCGCCCGCAAAGCTCATCGGGTCGACGTCGAAACTGCGCCCCAGCTTGATCAGCAGGGCAGCGGTCAGCGGCCGCTGATTCCGCTCAACCAGATTGAGATAGCTTGGCGAAATGCCCAGCGCTTCGGCCATGGCAACCTGTGTCAACGCGCGTTGCCGCCGCAATCGCCGCACGGCTGGACCGGCATAGATTTTTGCGTCAGCCATCACAGCCCCATATTACTTTTGTCAAAAACATTACATTCATACAAAGTGTATCTGACATTTTGCCGGAAAATTGCAACATTTTTTCACAAAGCACCACGCATCGATGGTGCGGTGCGGTATAAGCGGGCCATCCACTCTCCCCCGGACAGGCAAGGATCACGACATGACCTATCAAAATGAAATCACTCAGGCCCAGCGCCTGATCAGCAGCAAGAACGGCACATGGGACGGCATCGGCGCCGAGGGCGTCGCGCGCATGCGTTTGCAGAACCGTTTCAACAGCGGGCTGGACATTGCGCGATACACCGCCGCAATCATGCGCGCGGACATGGCGGCCTATGACGCCGATCCCGCCAATTACACCCAGTCGCTCGGCTGCTGGCACGGGTTCATCGCCCAGCAAAAGATGATCAGCATCAAAAAGCATTTCGGCACGACGCGGCAGCGTTACCTGTATCTGTCGGGCTGGATGGTCGCCGCGCTGCGCAGCGAGTTCGGCCCCCTGCCCGACCAGTCGATGCACGAAAAGACCAGCGTGCCCGCGTTGATCGAGGAACTTTACACGTTTCTGAAACAGGCCGACGCGCGCGAATTGAGCATGATGTTCCGCGAACTTGACGCCGCGCGCGACGCGGGTGATGCGGTCAAGGCAAAGTCGATCGAAAATGCGATCGACAATTATGAAACGCACGTCGTGCCGATCATCGCCGACATCGACGCCGGTTTCGGCAATGCCGAAGCGACCTATCTGCTCGCCAAGAAGATGATCGAAGCCGGGGCCTGCGCGCTCCAGATCGAAAATCAAGTGTCCGACGAAAAGCAGTGCGGGCATCAGGACGGCAAGGTCACTGTGCCGCATGAGGACTTCCTGGCCAAGGTCCGCGCGTGCCGCTACGCCTTTCTGGAACTTGGCATCGACGACGGCATCATTGTCACGCGAACCGACTCGCTGGGCGCCGGGCTGACCAAGCAGATCGCCTTTTCCAAGGAACCCGGCGACATTGGCGACCAATATAACAGCTTCCTCGATTGTGAAGAAATTGACGCCGCACAAATCGGCAATGGCGACGTCGTCATCACCCGCGACGGCCAGTTGCTGCGGCCCAAGCGCCTGCCGTCGAACCTGTTCCAGTTCCGCGCCGGAACCGGCGAGGACCGCTGTGTGCTTGATTGCATCAACGCGCTGCAAAACGGCGCCGACCTGTTGTGGATCGAAACCGAAAAGCCGCATATCGAACAGATTGCCGGCATGGTTGACCGCATCCGCGAAGTCATTCCGAATGCTAAGCTGGTCTACAACAACTCGCCGTCGTTCAACTGGACGCTGAATTTCCGCCAGCAGGTGTTCGACGCATGGGCCGCCGCGGGCAAGGATGTGTCGGCCTATGACCGCGCAAAACTGATGAGCGTTGATTATGACGCGACCGATCTGGCGGTCGAGGCCGACGAACGCATCCGCACGTTCCAGCGCGACGCCGCCGCGCGTGCGGGCATTTTCCACCACTTGATTACGCTGCCGACCTATCACACCGCCGCCCTGTCGACCGACAATCTGGCGCGCGAATATTTCGGTGAGCAGGGCATGCTCGGCTATGTCAAAAACGTCCAGCGGCAGGAAATCCGCCAAGGCATCGCGTGCGTCAAGCACCAGAATATGTCGGGCAGCGACATCGGCGACGATCATAAGGATTATTTCGCGGGCGAAGCCGCACTGAAAGCGGGCGGCAAAGACAATACGATGAATCAATTCGCCGCCTGAACCGAATTGGGGGGCGACCGAACACCGCCCTGCCCCGAACTTTCCTGGGGAGGAAAGCTTGCCCGCCGGTCGTCATAGAGACAGCCGGCGGGCATTTTATTGCGGCGCTATGCGGGCTTGGCGCCTTGCCCGCGCGTCTTGACCAGCGACCAGATGATGCCGCCCGCGATCAGCCCGAACGTCACGCCAAGGCTGAGCACCGGCGGGAATTTGTCACCGCCGAGCAGAAAGTCGGCGACGAAAATCTTTGACCCGATGAACACCAGCACCAGCGCCAGTGCATATTTGAGATAGTGGAAACGGTGCACCATCGCCGCCAGCGCAAAATAAAGCGCGCGCAGACCCAGGATCGCCATGATGTTCGACGTATAGACGATGAATGTGTCGGTCGTGATTGCAAAGATCGCCGGCACACTGTCGACCGCGAACACCAGGTCGGCCAGATTGATCACGACAAGCGCCAGGAACAGCGGTGTCGCGGCACGCACCAGTTTACCGGTCGTTTCGTCGGGCACGCGGACAAAGAATTTCTCGGCGTGCAATTCCTTGGTGACGCGCATGTGGCGCGACATGAAACGGACGACGGGATTGTTTGCCACATCCATCGGCTTTTCGTCGGCGAAGAGCATTTTCACGCCGGTCGCGATCAGGAAGGCCGCGAAAATATAGAGCAGCCAATAGAATTGCTCGACCAGCGCCGCACCCAGCGCGATCATGATGCCGCGCAAGACGATCACGGCGATGATCCCCCACAGAAGCGCGCGATATTGATATTTGGGCGGGATGGCAAAGGTGGTGAATATCAACCCGATGACAAAGATATTGTCGATCGACAGCGCCTTTTCGATGAAAAAGCCGGTGTAATATTTCATCGCCAGATCAAGGCCCACGTCGGGGCCGAATGCCGCCGACTTTTGCACATAGACCCAGACCCCGAACGCGAGCGCGATCGAAATGTAAAAGGCCGAAAGTTTCAGCGATTCGCCAATCCCCATCTCCTTGTCTTCCTTGTGCAGGACACCAAGGTCAAAGGCGGTCAGCGCGACCACGATGGCAAAAAAGGCCAGCCAGAACCAGACCGGTGTGCCCAGCCAGATGATGCTCAAGAATTCCAAGAAATTTCACCCTGTTTGGGCGCGCGCGTTCGGCGCGCGATGATTGCCGTCCATGCCAAAAATGACCGTCCCGGACGCGGACGTCCGGAACGGTCCAGTTGGGGTGAACGGTTCAGGAAAGTGCGGGCGCGGCGCCGCGGCGCATAAAGACCGTCAGCCTGTCCTTAATCGCCAGTTTCAGTTTTTTCAGTCGCTGCAAGCGCAGCCCGTCGGGCCGCAACCGGCCACGTTCCTGCGCAATTTCGCGCTCCAGCCGATGGTGGATCACGGATAAACGGTAAAATATCGGGTTCATTACAGGCCTCCTGCCGAGTTGGACTCAGTCAGGCAACACCGGTGCGCGTGGCAAGGGAGGGGGATATGTCACGACGCACCGGTATTACCCGATGCGGTCCGACATCACGATGCCGATCAACAGATCGGCGTCGCCAGAGGGGCCCGGCCCGCACAACATTCAAT
>JBEGPL010000239.1:0-4841 GCA_041181445.1 Pseudomonadota bacterium | reverse complement strand
CCCGCGTCAAGGAAGAGGTCGCCGACATGCAGGTGATCGCCGACAAAGACGCCAAGGCCGCCAAAAAGCCAAAATTTGCAATCGAACCCTGGGATTACCGCTTTTATTCCGAAAAGGTCCGCAAGGCGAAATATGACCTGTCCGAAGATGAGGTAAAGCCGTACCTGCAACTCGACAAATTGGTCGACGGCATGTTCTGGTCAGCCGGTCAGCTTTACGATCTGGGGTTCCGCGAAAACACCGGCATCGTCCCGGTGTTCGACCCCAAGGTGCGCACGTTCGAGGTCTATAACCTGAAAAGCGGCGAAAATGTCGGCCTGTTCTACCTCGACAATTGGGCGCGCGACGGCAAACGTTCGGGCGCATGGATGACGACGTATCGCAGCCAGCAGACATTGGGCGGCGAGCGCAATGTGCTGGCGTCGAACAATAATAATTTCACCGAGGGCGCCGACGGCGTCCCGACGCTGATCAGCCTGGACGACGCATCGACGCTGTTCCACGAATTTGGCCATGGCATCCATTACCTGTTGCAACAGGTGAATTACCCATGGCTGGGCGGCACGCCGCGCGACTTTGTCGAATATCCCAGTCAGGTGAATGAAAACTGGTTGATGACGCCCGAGGTCTTGTCAAAGTTCGCCACCCATTACCAGACGGGCAAACCCATGCCCAAGGCGCTGCTCGACAAGATTTTCGCGAGCGAGAAGTTCAATCAGGGTTTCGCCACCACTGAATATCTGGCGAGCGCGATTGTCGACATGAAACTGCACAACCGTAGCGAAGCGGTGACCGACATTGACGCGTTCGAACGCGACACATTGACGGCGATGGGAATGCCGCGCGAGATCGTGATGCGCCACCGCCTGCCGCAATTCGGCCATTTGTTCAGCAGCGACGCCTATTCGGCCGGCTATTACAGCTATCTCTGGTCGGAAACGATGGACGCCGACACATGGGCGGCGTTCAACGAAGCGGGCGGGCCGTGGGATCGCAGTGTCGCCGACCGGTTCCGCACCCTGTTGCTGATGACCGGGAACGAGTCCGACCGCGCCGAAGCTTATCGCGCGTTCCGCGGCCGCGATCCCGATGTCAGCGCCCTGCTGCGCAAGCGCGGCTTCCCGGTCAAATAAGCTGCCGCAAACCGGCCGACGTCGTCACACCGCCAAAATGGCGATGTCGGCGTCGGTCGGCGCAATGCCGGCGAATGAAGGCAATGGATCAAAGCCTGCGTCGCCGATGGTCGCCGCCGTGATGCCGCCCAGTTTGAACACACCCAGACGCGGGTCTTCGTCTGAACGCCACGCCTTGGTCAGATTGAGCGCCGCGAGGTGCAGATCGCCGCGTCGGTCGAACAACAGATGCGGCGCCAAGGCAATGTCGATGCCATTATAGCGCACCGTCACGACGCGCTTGCGGGCAATCGCCTCCATCAGCACCATGCGGATTTCGGTCATGCCGGGACGGCCTTTGCGGAGGGGAGCAGGCGATTGTGCATTGCACCATGCTATATGCTTTGCGCAGGATCGCAAGTGGGCTTTGGCGCCATGTCGATTTGACCATTGACCGCGCCAGACCAATCGCCGACCATTGGTCCCATGTCACGCCTGCCGCGCCGCCGCATCGTTGAACTGGGCAATAGCCGCGCCATTCGGCTGGGCGGGCCGGGGGCCGCTTACGACCTGTACAACTGGACGATGGAAATGGGCTGGCCGGCCTTTGTCGCGCTGGCGGCCACGGTGTTCATCGCCGTCAATTTGGCATTCGGCCTTGTCTATACGGCGATGCCCGGCGCAATCATGAACGCAGCTCCGGGGTCGTTTCTTGACGGGTTCTTCTTTTCGGTCGAAACCATGGCCACCGTGGGATATGGCAATATGGCCCCGGCGACGCACGCCGGACACAGCGTCGCCCTTGTCGAAATCATGGTCGGGCTGTTCTTTACCGCGACCTTTACCGGGTTGATCTTTGCGCGTTTTGCCCGGCCGCGCAAAAATCTGATCTTCAGCAAGGTCGCGGTGGTCAGCGAATATGAGGGCAAACGCGCATTGATGGTGCGGCTGGCGCTGATGCACGCGCGCCCGCTGGCGTCGGCGACGGCACAGATTTCGCTGATCCAGCGCAAGACGCTGGCCGACGGCCGGTCGTTCGCCGGCTTTGTTGAACTGCCGCTGGTCCGCGCGACCATGGCGATGATGAATTTGTCGTGGACATTGATCCATGTAATCGAAGCAGACAGTCCGCTGGCCGACGCGCTGATCGGCGAGGAACCCTTTTTCCTGCTGGTCACGGTCAGCGGGCTCGATACGTTGCTCGCGCGGCAGACATTTGGCGACGTCAGTTATGAACGCGGCACCGTGCGCGTCGATCACAAATATGTCGACGTCATGTCGAGCCGCGATGGGGTGATCCATATGGACATGACGCAGATGGACGGGGTCGAAACCGAGTAACGTCGGAATTCCGGGCGTCGGGCCGCGCCACAGCGCCGCGTCCGATTGTGCTTGACCTTTCGCAAATCTGATATAAATATGATATCATCATTATATCAGACGATGCGAAAGGCGAACCCCGATGTCCAAAGTTGATACCCCCGCGTTGAACCGCAGCCAGGAAGTGCGCGCGTCGACGCAAAGCGGTTATGTGATGCTGCTGATCTGGCTGGCGCTGCTCGTCGTCGGCGGCTGGGCGGTCGTCCAGCTGATCAACGACAGCATGAGCCTGGTGCATTTGGCCACGGCCGTGCTCAGCGTCGTCGCGGGCCTGCTTATCCTGTGCGGATTTTACCTGATCAACCCCAACGAAGCCGCCGCGATCCAGCTGTTCGGCAGTTACAAGGGCACCGACCGCGAAAACGGGCTGCGCTGGGTACTGCCATGGCTGACGCGCAAAAAAATCGCGGTGCGCGCCAACAATGTCATTTCAGACAAGATCAAGGTCAACGACCTGCGCGGCAACCCCATCGAAATGGCGGCGCAGGTCGTGTGGCGCGTGACCGACACCGCGCAGGCGTTGTTCGATGTCGACGATTACAAGGCATTCGTGATGGCGCAGATTGAGGCGGCGGTGCGGTCGATCGGCTCGCGCTATCCCTATGACGATATCGAGCATCAGGAAATCACGCTGCGCGGCAACCATGACGAAGTCGGCGTCGAACTGCGCGCCGCGTTGATCGACCGGCTGTCGGTCGCGGGCATGACCGTCGACGAATGCGGGCTGACGCACCTGGCCTATGCCCCCGAAATCGCCGGAGCCATGCTGCGCCGTCAACAGGCCGAAGCGGTGATCGCCGCGCGCAAGAAACTGGTCGAAGGCGCGGTGACGATGGTCGAAATGGCGCTGACGCAATTGTCCGAAAAAAACGTCGTTCACCTCGATGATGAACGCAAGGCGGCGATGGTGTCGAACCTGATGGTCGTACTGTGTGGCGAGCGCGACACCCAGCCGGTGGTCAACGCCGGGTCGCTTTACTGACCCGAACGCCGCACCATGCCCGCCCCGCCCGCCAAAAAAGCGTTTGCCCTTCGCATCGATCCCGCGCTCCACGCGGCGATCGAGCGGGCGGCAGCGGATGATTTGCGCAGCGTCAATGCCGAGGTCGAGGTGCTGCTGCGCGAGGCGCTGGCGCGGCGCGGGATCAGGCCCGCCACCAGCGGCAACGCCAAGCGCGGTCGCCCGCCGGCCAAAGAAGGATCGGGCTATGAATAGGAAGGAGATGTCAGATGTTGCATGCATTTCTGAATAGAGACCCTTGGTTCCGCCAGCGCCGCTATGGTCTGGGTGCGGGACTGCCGATTGTGTGGCAGGGTTGGGCGCTGGTCGCGGCCTATCTGGGTGTTGTCGCCGGCATCGGGCTGGCCACGAATTTTGGGTCGGCCAAGGTGCCGACAGGCTCAATCATCGCGCTATTGGTCGCCACCGGCATTTTCGTGACCGTCGCGCAAAATCACACTGAAGGTGGCTGGCGCTGGCACTGGGGCGACGAATAACTGCTATTCGATCGCCTTGAGCGCAGCCGCCAGCGAAGCCCCCGCACTTCCCCGCTTCGCCGGTTTCGGCTGCGAGGGATGCGGGGCCCAGCCGGAAAAGTGGATGAGGGTCAGGCTGTCCTCAACCCGTCCGTCGCCGTCAGCCGCCGCCGCAAACGCGGCATCAAGCCGCGCCACGTCATCACGCGCCAAGCGCGGCACCGGTCCCGCCAGCGCCCGCCCCAGCCCGCACGCGCGCAGATCGCGGGCCATTGCGCCGACGCGGCGATAGCCCAGCGCCATCCGTTCGGCATCGACGACGGGCAGCGCCCAGCCGGTCCGTTGCAGCAGGTCGCCCGCCGTCCGCACATCAATTTGCGGATGCATGCGCGCCGCCGCGCGGTCGCCATCCATTATCGCCAGCAACCGGCGCAGACCGGCAAAGCTGCCATCGCCAATGAACGACCCGATCAGCAGGCCGTCGGGGCGCAGGATGCGGCGGCACTGCGCGAGCGCGCCGGGGACGTCGTTGACGCTCTCCAGCCCGCCCGGCCAGACGATCAGGTCAAAGCTGTGCGGGTCGAACGGCAACCGGTCCTCCGCCACCAGCAGCGCCCCGGCGCGCGCCGCGCGGCGCGGGGCAGCTTCCGCCAGCGTCAGCCGGTCAACCTGACCGGCCAGCGCAGCAGTCAGCCCCAAATCGTGCGCACCGATCAGCAATGCCTCGGCAAAGCGCCGCTGCACCATCGCCAGCCGGTCGATCAGTGATTCGGCCATGATCGGTGCGATGAAATTCTCCGTCGCATCATCCGGCCGCATTCGGTCGCGCATCATCGCGCGGCGGCGGCGGTCAAAAATGTCACGCGGGCGCTC
>JBEGPL010000238.1:0-2520 GCA_041181445.1 Pseudomonadota bacterium | reverse complement strand
GAGCTATGTCAACGTCGGCACTTATGCGATGCACGAATATGATTCAGGCCTGCCCGGCGACTCGTTCAAATACACCTATGCCATCCTCATTCCGCGCTTTCTGTGGCCCGAGAAGCCGGTGCTCACGAGTGTCGCGACCGATCTCAATTTTTCCGCGACAGGAAGCTTCAACAGCTCAGTATCAGCCGGAATAAGCGTCGAACTTTACTGGAATTTTGGCTGGGTCGGCCTGTTTGTCGGCGCGCTGGGGATTGGTATTCTCCTCTATCTATGGTCGCTCTACACGATCCGCGTGCAGGAGGTTGGCGCATGGCATTTATTTGCTGTGGTGCTGCTCGGCATGAAAGTCGGCACGCGATCCGACGGCTTTATCGTCACCGACATTTTTGGTCCGTTGCTGCTTGCGGTTTTGGGTCATTTTGCCCTGTCGGCGATCGACAAGGTCATCGCCGTGCGCAAGCGGGATTGAGCAGCGATGTGCGGCCTGTCGGGCCTGTTCAACTATCGCTCCGGCGCACCCGTCGACACGGCGGCGCTCGACGCGATCAGTGCGACGATGGTGGCGCGCGGGCCCGACGCGGTTCGTCAATGGACCGGCGCCGACGGCACATTGGCGCTCGACCATCGCCGCCTTGCGATCATCGACCTGTCGGACGAAGCTGCACAGCCGCTGCACAGCGTTGCCGGTCGCCACAGCATCGTTTTCAACGGCGAAATATATAATTATCGCGAACTGCGTGCCGATCTGGTCGCGGCGGGCGTTGCGCTGCGCACACAGGGCGACACCGAAGTTGTTTTGGCGCTTTACGCCCGCGAAGGCGCAGCGATGTTGTCGCGGCTGCGCGGCATGTTTGCACTTGCGATCTGGGACCATGACGCGCGTGCCTTGTTTCTGGCGCGCGACCCGTTCGGCATCAAACCGCTCTATTATGCCGACAATGGTACGCGCTTTGCATTCGCGTCGCAGGTGCGCGCATTGCTTGCCGACCATGGCATTGACCGCGCGATCGACCCCGCTGGCTATGCCGGGTTTCGCCTGTGGGGATCGGTGCCCGAACCGCACACCATGTTCGCAGCTATTCGCGCGCTGCCCGCCGGGCATCATATGACGGTATCGGCGGCGCGCGGCGTTTCCGCGCCAGTTCCCTTTTGCCCGCTGGCATCGCTGATCATGCCCGACGCGGATGCGCCGCCGCTCGATTTCGCCGCCGCGATGCGGGACAGTGTGGCGCATCATATGGTCGCCGATGTCGAAGTCGGATGCTTTCTGTCGGCCGGGGTGGATTCGGGCGCGCTGCTTGGCCTGCTCCACGACACCGGGTTCCGGGACGTCCGCACGATCACCATGGCGTTCGATGCCTTTGCCGGCACGGCCTATGACGAGGCCCCGCTCGCTGCCGAAGTTGCCGCCCATTATGGCATGCGCCACGAAATTCATCGCTTTTCCGACCGCGATGTCGCCGATGCATTGCCCAAGGTGTTGGACGCGATGGACCAGCCATCAATCGACGGCGTCAACACATGGCTGGTTTCGCGCGCCGCGCATCAGGCCGGACTGAAAGTCGCGCTCAGCGGGCTGGGGGCGGATGAACTGCTCGCCGGCTATCCCAGCTTTGCCATGGTGCCGCGCGTCGCCCGCTGGGGCCGGGCGATTCATGCGGTCCCACCGCTCGGTGCGCTGGCCTCTTCACTCTTTGCCGCTGTCGCTGCGCCGCTGAGCACGAGCAACCCCAAGCTGGCGCAGACGCCGCGCTACAGCCGATCGATGGCGTCGGCCTATCTGCTCAAGCGGTCGCTGGTGATGCCCGAAACCCTGCTGCGCGGCGACCATGGCGCGCTGATCGCCGCCGGATTGGAACAACTGGACAGCGCGGCGCGGCTTGCCGGCCTGATCCCCGATCCCGCAACGCCCGCCATTTCCCAGGTCGCGCTGCTCGAAGCGGGGCAATATATGCGCAACCAACTGTTGCGCGACAGCGACTGGGCCGGGATGGCACATAGCCTGGAAATCCGCCTGCCCTTTGTCGATGTGCCGCTGTGGCGGGCGGTCGGGCCACATATTCCCGCGCTCGCCGGGCGCGCGGGCAAGGAAAGGCTGGCCAACGCGCCGTCGCGGCCGCTGCCCGCCGCGCTGGTGAACCGGCCCAAATCCGGCTTTGGTGTTCCGGTCAACGCCAGCGTCGCCCATGCCGCGCGCACCGGTGGGCGTGCCGATATGGACAGTTGGGCGGGCGACCTGCTTGGCCAATATGCCGCCGCGACCGGGCTTGACCTGCCCGCTTGACGTTCCCCTGCCCGCTTGGCAAAGCGTCGGCGCGCGTTTTTGCCCCAAAGCCATGGATTTTCTGCAATGAATGCATCGCGATTTGACGGCAAGACACTGATGGTGACCGGCGGGACGGGTTCGTTCGGCAACGCCGTGCTCCGCCGCTTCCTCGCCACCGGCATCGGCGAAATCCGCATCTTCTCCCGCGACGAGAAGAAACAGGATGACATGCGCAAGGCCTATGCCAATCCGAA
>JBEGPL010000237.1:0-2592 GCA_041181445.1 Pseudomonadota bacterium | reverse complement strand
TGCTGGAGCTTGAGCGGCGATCCGGGCGTGTCGAGCAACAGCGGCAGTCCATCGGTACCCCGCACATGCCAGGGGATCGAGCCGGAACTGAGCCCATAGTTCAGGCTGATCGCGCGCATTTCATTGCTGCGCTCCATGATGTAGCGCGCCTGCCGCTGGATGATCGGACCGACCTCGTCGCGCAGGCCGGTGGTGCCCATCGCTGTGGTCATTCCGCCCGGGCTGAGCGGTGTGTAGGCCGGGATGGGGTCCATATATCCCCATTGTGACGGGCGGTTCAGCCGGGGGCCCGTCCCCCAGGGGAGCAGCAGCCCGCGGTTGTTCCAATCATCAAGCATATGGTCGTCAAGCGGCCAACGCCGCGACGCGATGACCCAGCGTTGAAAGTCGCCATGCCCGTAAACAGGAAAGGTCCGTCCGAAAACATTGGCCTGATAACTGACCGCGGCCGCTTCGACCGCCAAACTGGTCCAACGCTGTCGTTCGACCACGACAACGTCGAACGGTTTGCCATCAATGGGCGAACTTTTCTGCAGGTACCAGATGATCGCCCAATTGCCCTTGCGCAGGAAAATGCGCTGGGTGGCTGGCCCGGCATCCTGCCACACCGCCGCCGGATCGTCGGCGGAAAATACCATCTCGCCAATGCGCACTTCGGGCGCACCCGAAGTCTCGCCGCCGCGTGTGCCCTGTGCCATGGCGCGGCGTCCAGGCGGCGATGCCTGCGCAAGCAGCGCCGCCGCACCCCCGGCAATGATCAAACGGCGAGACAGCATCGCATCGGTCCTGATCAAGCGGCTATCGCCTGATTTTGTGCAGGATAAACCGAACCATGCACGCTGCAAAGCGCGTTAAGGACGATTGCCCTGCATAGCGCAGAGCGGCGTCGCTGGCGGTGTGCAACGGCGGCCAACGCTTACAAATAGCTGCCCGGTCGCACCCAATTATACAGGAAGTCGGGCACCGCGTCAGCGGCGTTCCGGTCGACCTGATTCATCGCCTTGTACAGGATGGCGCGGCCGACATCGGCGTTCGACCCCGCGCTGTTCGAAAAACCGTATCGCTGGCCGATGACATCGCGCAGTGGCTTGTATCCATTTGCCAGATTGCTCAGTTCCCACTGTTGGCCCAATTTGCCCGCGACGAAATTGACGACGCGCACTTCCTCGGTCGCCGACTGGGCATAGGCGCGAATGATGTTGTTCCAGCCCGCAGCGCCGCCATCCCACTCGCGCGCCAGATCAGCTGGGGGATTCAGTGTGTCCAGCAAAACGCGCTTGGCGTTGCCCGACACAGGATAGGAGATCACCTTGGGCGGTGTTGCGGGCGGTTTGAGCACTGCGCCTTCGGGCGTAACCGTGATACTTCGAAACTGGCTGTTGGTCAGCTCACCCAGCAAGTCGCGCTCCGCCGCATCGATTTTGCCATCGGCCATGACGGCGCGCTTCAACTCCATCGCGTCGACTTCGGTGAACGCACCCGGATTGCGCTTCTTGATATTTTGGAAAACCGCAAATGTCGCGGCATTCAGCCCCGCAACCTTGCCATCGGCGATAGGCCGCGTGACCTCTTTCACGACCGACGGCAACGGCTCGCTGTTCTGCGCGCGTGCGGGATCGAACATCATGCCCGCCGTGCAGACCAACAGGGCGAACACGCGAAAAACAGGCATTGGGACACCGTTCAGCATGGCACCCCGCATATCGTTCGCGCGCCAGCCGCGCAAGGCACCGACGCCTATGCGTTAACGTCTCAACTTTACAAGCGACCCGAACAGGAGACACGCGACATGAAATTCATCTCACTCAACTCACGCGGCGGCAATTATATGATCGTCGCATCGAACATCGCCTGGCTGCGCGAGGCCGAAAATGGCCAGACCAGCGTCGGCATGGTCGGCGGCGCGCCCTTGCTCGTCACCGGCAGCGTCGACAGCGTTGCGGCCGTCATCATGGCCGGGACGGGTTCGCCGGGGTAAGTGTCGCAGGGGCATGTTGCCACGTCCCCGGCGCGATGTCCGCAAGCGTCCAATCGCCCACCGCCCAGCGCACCAGCCGCAAGGTCGGGTGGCCGACCGATGCGGTCATCCGGCGCACTTGCCGGTTGCGGCCTTCGCGGATGGTGAGCTTGATCCAGCAGTCGGGGATGCTCTGGCGCACGCGAATGGGCGGGTCGCGGGGCCAAAGCTGGGGGTCGGGCATCCGTTCGGCTTCGGCGGGCAATGTCATGCCGTCCTTCAGCTTCACCCCCGCGCGCAGCGCCGCCAGCGCGGCGTCGGCCACATCGCCCTCAACCTGCACAAAATAAGTCTTGCCCAGCCGGTGCCGTGGATCGGCAATCCGTGCCTGCAACCGGCCATCGTCGGTCAGCAGCATCAAACCCTCGCTGTCCATGTCGAGCCGCCCCGCCGGATACACGCCGGGCAGGTCGATATAGGCCGACAGCGTCGGGCGCGGCGTGCCCGCCGTCCCCGCATCGGTGAATTGCGGCAGCACGCCGAACGGCTTGTTGAACAGGATGAGCGTGGGGGCGGTCATGGCGGTGTTTCGCGTCGCGCTAATTCGCGATTGAGCCAGATCCAGAAGATCGGCG
>JBEGPL010000236.1:0-2511 GCA_041181445.1 Pseudomonadota bacterium | reverse complement strand
CACGAGCTGCGGATCGCCTTTGGCCCCGGCTATCGCATCTACTTCATATTTGAGGATGATGTGTTGGTCGTGTTGCTGACCGGCGGCGACAAGGCCAGCCAGAAACGCGACATTGCAGCAGCCCGCGCGATGATAGGGGATGATTGATATGGCCAAAGTGAAAGTTGCAACCGCGCCCTTTGACCCCGCCGCCTATGTTCGCGACGATGAAGAGGCTGCGCTTTATATCAGCGATGCCTTGAAAACCGGCGATGCCGCCGACGTCGCAACCGCGCTCGGCACCGTAGCGCGGGCACGCGGGGCGAGTGGTTTGGCGCGGGCGACCGGGCTGAGCCGGGCAGCGCTTTATTCCAGCCTGTCGCCGACCGGAAACCCCACATTGGCAACAGTGCTCGCCGTGCTCAAGGAATTGGGCATGGAGTTGAGGGTGCAGCCGGGGAAAATGGCGGCGTGAAGGGCTGGGCGGAACAATTGGTGAAACCCGGCTGGGCGGACCGGTTTCATGACGTGATGCGGAAGAAAAAGGCGGAGAAGGCGGGGAATTAGGGGACGTAGGCGAAGAAGGGGTAGCTAGCAACATCTATTGGACGCATAAAAAGCCACAAAGCGCGCGCACGAAACACTAGCATTTCCTGCAAATCTCGCATAGCTTCTCGCCAGAAAGGGCCATCCGATGAACCAGCACAGTGTCATCACCCTCGGCGCGGACGCTGGCGCAGCAATCATGGCGGTGGAAGGCCTTTGCTTGTCGCCCGCCTATCGCCGACGCATCGATGCTTTGCGCAGCAAGGGGCTGTCCACCGATCAAATTCGCGAAACACTGATCGCCGAATTGCAGGCGCGAAGGGCGGCCTGATATTTGACCGACTATGGCAATTTCGACGATCCCTATTGCCACAAGGGAAGCGCCGTACTCTTGAACACGCGCGGAATAAGCGCAGCGCTAGAGCTTGAAGAATTTGAAGTCGCGATGTTTGCGTTAAGAGCGCTGCAACCGCTGCCTGCGGGACATTTTGATCCCGCCCATTACCGCGCCATCCACCACCATCTGTTTCAGGACGTCTACGACTGGGCCGGCCAATATCGGACGATCCGTATCGCCAAGAATGACTCAATGTTCTGCTTTCCGGAACATATTGCCGGGCAGATGGACATTCTATTCGCGCGGTTGCAGGGCGCGTCTCTCGCCCCGGGAGCGGATCCCAAGGACTTTGCCGCCGCCGCCGCCAGCGTCCTCGCCGACCTGAACGCCATCCACCCGTTCCGCGAGGGCAATGGCCGCACCCAACTGACGTTTCTGTTCCTGCTTGGCGCGCGCACCGGATGTGCGCTCGATATGACGCGGATCAGGCCGCAAGCCATGCTCGCGGCGATGATCGCGAGTTTTGACGGGACGCTGGGGCCGTTGGAGGATGAAATTGCGCGGCTGGTGGTTTGAGGCGAGCGGGGATGCGGCGGTTGGCGACGCGGACAAGCAGGAACGGTTGCTTTAGCCTTGACATGATATCATGATATGATATCAGTATATCATTATGGCTCGATTCCTCGTAGATGTCCCGGCGGACGATGTTCGCAAACTGGATGAAATCGCAAAGCGCGATGGCAAATCGCGGGCTGCCGTATTGCGTGAAGCCGTCTCCAACTATCTTGAGGAAAGTCGCAAAGAGGGTTTCGAAAAATATTTCGGACTTTGGGAACGGCACGGCTCGACCGTGGATGGCCTTGAGTATGAGCGGCAATTGCGTGAGGAGTGGCCGGACGTCAATGACATTGCGCCACCCAAAAAGAAACGCAACGCTGCGTGAGCGAACGCTTTTTCGATACCAATATTGTCATCGACATGTTGCACAATCGGCCTGTTGCGTGGGCGGAGTTGAGCAGTGTCACAAGAGCATGGATTAGCCGGATGACGTGGATCGAGGTCATGTCCGGCGTTCCCGACGATGCAGCGACTGAGACCGAGGAGTTTCTTCGGCTATTCGCAATGAGCGAAATAGACGAAGAGATCGGCAGGCGCGCGGCAGCTCTGCGGCATCAACGCAAATCTCTTAAGTCTCCTGACGCGATCATTCTTGCGTCGGCGCAAGTGACGGGACGAATCCTCGTTACACGAAATACCAAGGACTTTCCGGCGGAGATGCCGGGAATCAGGGTGCCCTACAAAGCAAATTGGGAAGCAAAATAAATGTGCGGAATTATTGGTATCGTAGGCAAATCCCCCGTCGCGGACCGTTTGGTCGACGGGCTGAAACGCATGGAATATCGCGGCTATGACAGCGCGGGTGTGTGCACGGTGCTCGACGGGCAACTGGTCCGCCGCCGGGCGGAGGGGAAGCTGGGCAATCTGGTCAAGGAATTGGGGGGCAACCCCGCGCCCGGCAACATCGGCATCGCCCACACCCGCTGGGCCACCCACGGCGCGCCGACGACGAGCAACGCCCACCCCCATGCAACGGGCGAAGTCGCGCTCGTCCACAACGGCATCATCGAGAATTTCAAGACGCTGCGCGA
>JBEGPL010000235.1:0-5205 GCA_041181445.1 Pseudomonadota bacterium | reverse complement strand
GTCCGGCGTCATCGCGACATTGGGCGACGTCGTGGGTCAGCTGGAGGCGGCGACACGGTCGATGGCCGACATCAGCAGCGCCAACAGCGCGCGCGTCGAAAGCGTCGCCGAAGCCGCCAGTCGCGCCCATGACGCGATCCAGCAGGTCGCCGGGGCGGCGCGCCAGTTGCGCGATTCGGTCGCGCATATCGGCAACGAAACCACGACCCAGACCGACGCCGTGCGGCAAGCGAACAGCGCCACCGAAACGGGCGTCGCCAGCGTCCGCGCGCTGACCCACGACGCCGAAGGCATGCGCGAGCTGATCACGCTGATCGAGGGCATCGCGCGCCAGACCAACATGCTGGCGCTCAACGCCAGTATCGAGGCCGAACGTGCGGGTGACGCCGGGCGCGGCTTTGCCGTCGTCGCACAGGAAGTCAAAAAACTGGCCGGCGAAACACAGGCGGGGATTGGCAACATCGGCAGCTTTATCGACGGCGTGCGCGACCGCATGGCCGCCGCCGACCGGTCGATGACGCATGTCGCCGCGCAGGTTGAAACCATCGCCGACCGCGCCGCGATGATCGCCGGCGCCGCCGCGCAACAGGGCACCGCCACCGGCGCGATCGACAGCAGCGCCGCGATGGCCGCCGCCAGCAGCCGCGACGTCGCCCATGATCTGGCCGAAGTGCGCAGCCGGAACGCCGAAACCGGGATAATCGTGACACAGGTGACACAGGTCGCGCTGGCGCTGAAACAACAGAGCGAATCGCTGCGCGCGACCAGCGAGTCCTTTCTGGCGCAACTCCGCGCCGCCTGAACAACCGGCCGCCGGGGGCGCGCCGAAAACCGCTCGCATGGCCACCGCTTTGCCGATAGGGCGGCGCGATGGCCTCAATCGAAACGCCCGCCGATCCTTCCGCCAAGTCCCCGATGCCCCCCGCCGTGCGTTTTGTACTGGCGACAATGTTCATCAACGCGGTGGGTTTTGGCATCGTCATCCCGGTCTTTCCGCAACTGGTGATGGAATTGGCCGATGTGTCGATTGCGCGCGCGACCGCCATCGGCGGGATGCTGTCGGTCACATTTGCCGCATTCCAGTTCTTTTTCAGCCCGGTGATTGGCAATCTGTCCGACCGGTTCGGGCGGCGGCCAATCCTGCTCGGGTCGCTCGCGGGGTTCGCCGCAGACTTCATGATCCTCGCGCTCGCGCCGACACTGGCCTGGCTGTTTGCCGCGCGCGCACTGACCGGCATTTTCGGGGCGACCAACGGCCCGGCGCAGTCGGTGATTGCCGACACGACCGACCCCGCGCACCGCGCCCGATGGTTCGGCTATATCGGTGCGGCGTTCGGTATCGGCTTTGTTGCCGGGCCCGCGATCGGCGGTCTGCTGGGCGAGATTGACTATCGCCTGCCCTTTTATGCCGCCGCAACGCTGGCGCTTTGCAACTTCATTTATGGCCTGGTCGCGCTGCCCGAAACGCTGAAACCGGAAAATCGCCGCGCGTTCGAATGGCGGCGCGCCAATCCGGTCGGGGCGCTGCTGACGGCGCGGCGGCTGACCGGCATCCTGCCGCTCGCCAGCGTCTATTTCCTGTGGCAGCTCGCCAGTCTCGTCTACCCGATGATCTGGTCCTATTTCGCCATTGGCCGCTATGGCTGGCCGCAATGGATGGTCGGCAGTTCGCTCGCGCTGATGGGCCTGTCGATGGCGCTGACGCAGATGTTCGTCGCGCCGCGCGTGGTGGCGCGGCTGGGCGAACGGCGCGCGGCGATGGTCGGGTTGCTTGGTGGCAGCACGGTCATGGGCTTTATCGCGGTCAATGAATGGGGCTGGCTGACGTTCGTTTTGATGCCGTGCATCGCCATCCAGTCGTTCGTCCACCCGTGCCTGACCGCGATGATGTCGCGCCGCGCCCGCGCGAACAATCAGGGCGAAGTGCAAGGTTTTTCATCGAGCGTGATGGCGGTCGGTTCCGTGATCGCGCCGTTGCTCTATAATCCGCTGCACGCGCATTTTTCGGCGCCGGACGCGCCGGTGATGTTTCACGGCGCAGCCTTTGCGGTCGCTGCGGCGATCGGCCTCACCGCTTTTGCCATGCTGACGCGGGTCAAGCCCGCAAACGCGGCCTAATCCGGCTCACCGGCGGCGCGCGCCCGTTCGCGCACGCTGGCTTCTGCCGCCGGGACGCTGCGATAGGCAAGGATGAGCAAGATCAGCGCAACCGGCGCGACCGCGATCAGCGACAATATGCCCGCGCGCAAATCACCCACCAGCTTGCCGTCGACCATGGTGCCCATCAGGTCGGACATCTGCCCGACCAGATATGGGCCGAACGACAGGCCAACCAGCGTCGTCGCCAGAAAGAACGCCGCCGTCGCCGTGCCGCGCATGCGCGGCAGCACCAGATCCTGCGTCGTCGCCGCCGCCGCGCCCAGCGCGCTGCTGCCGCACAGCGTGAAAATGAAATTCATCACATAAAACAGCACCGGATCGCGGGTGGAAAAGGCGATGAAGATCGGGATGATCGGACCGACCACGCCCAGCATGACGACAATCAGCCGCCCGGCAGGGTTGCGCCTGCGCAGCCGGTCGGCCAGTCCGCCGCCCAGAATCACGCCCAGAAAGCCCGCCGCTGCACCCACGCCGCCAACATACCAGGCGATGTCGGGGCCCGACAGTTTGAGCACGGTTTGCGCATAAGGCGCGGTCCAATAGCTGAGCCCATAGGCCGCCAGCGCGATCAGGCCATAACCGATCGCCGTACAGATAAAGGCGGGGGTTCCCCAGACCAGTTGATATGTCGCCGGGTCGCGCGCGCGCAGCGTGCTGGCCCACGAAAAAACCGCGTAAAAGCCCAGCGACACCGCCGACCATTGCGGCACGTTGCCGGTCAGTTTGATCATGCCGAGCGCAAAGAGCAGCGCGCCCGCCGCCACAGCCAGATTGACCGCCAGCGCCGCCGCGCCGCGCTGGGCCGCGCCGATCAGTGTAAACGGCGGCACTATTGTTGAAAGGTCGCGGACGAAGTCGGCAAACGGCGTGGGCGACATCGCTGTTTTGACGCCGTCCATCGCGCCGCGCGCCGGTTCGCGCAGGCTGAACACCCACAGCGCCACCATCAGTCCGGGCAGGCCGACCGCCAGAAACGCCGCTTGCCACCCGACCAGCCCCATCGGGCCACCGCCGGGATAGGCGGCATTCCAAGCATCCTTGACATAGGCACCGATCAGCAGCGACACGCCGCTGCCCAGATATAGCCCCGACGAATAGATGGCGAGCGCGGTCGCGCGCTGGCGCTTTGGGAAATAATCCGAAATCAGCGAATAAGCCGACGGGCTGGCGGTCGCTTCGCCAATGCCGACCCCCATCCGCGCGAGGCCCAGCATCGTGCCATTCTTGGCAAAACCGGAAAATGCGGTCATTGCCGACCACAGCGCCAGACCGACGGACAGGAGTTTGACGCGGCTCCAATTGTCGGCGAGCCGCCCCAGCGGCACCCCAAACAACGCATAGAAGACGCCGAACGCCGCGCCGCCCAGAAAGCCCATTTGGCTGTTCGACAGGCCCAGATCGCGCTGGATATCGACCACCAATATGCTGACGATCTGGCGATCAACAAAATTCAGAAAATAGACGAGGACAAGCACCGACAGCACATACCAGCTATAGGACGATGCGCGCGCTTCTTCGGCGGTCCCGGCCGGGTCTGGCGCCTCACTTGATCGCTCCGTCACGCATCCGTCCCCTTTGCTGCTTGTGCTCTTGCCGACAATTGCTAGCAGAGCCGGTGACGAAAGGAAGCGCGTTGACCATCCAATCCGTCCTGATGCTCTGCCTTGGCAATATCTGCCGCTCGCCGCTGGCTGAGGGCGCGCTTCGTGCTGCCGCTAATGCGCGCGGGGTGACGCTGACCATCGATTCGGCGGGAACCGGTGACTGGCACGTCGGCCGCCCGCCCGACGCCCGCGCGCAGGCCGAGGCGCGGCGGCACGGTATCGACATTTCGCGGCTCGCCGCGCGCCAGATTGATCCGGACGATTTCCACATGTTCGACCTGATCCTCGCCGCCGACCACAGCGTGCTGGCCGATGCGCGGGCAATCGCCCCCGCCGGCGGGCGCGCCCGCGTCGCGCTGATGCTCGACATGGTGCCGGGGCGCGCGGGCGAGGCCATCGCCGACCCCTATTATGGCGGGGCCGACGGCTTTGCGCAAAATTGGGCCGATGTCAGCGCCGTCGCCGCAGCGGTGCTGGCGCAGATCGCGGATCAACCCAACGCATAACGCGCCACCGGATGATAGCGCGCGCCGCCGTGGCCCAGCTCGCTTTCGAACAGGGTAAAGGCGTCAAAGGTGAAGCCGACGCTGCGCAGATCATTGTTCAGCGCCACGAACGGCGCGATCGGCCCGCAGCCGCGATTGAGCCGCGCCACCGTGATGTGCGGCTGAAACGCGCGATTGTCGGGCGCGATGCCGACGCGCAGGCACGCCTGATCGACCTTGCGGTGGAGCGCGTGGAGCGCCGCAAACGGATCAATCCCCGCCCACACCATGTGCGGCGCATCGCGCCGTTCAAACGCGCCGATGCCGCTGAGCCGCGCGGTGATGACATCGGCGTGGATGCTGCCCAGCGCCGCCGCGACGTCCTCCGCCCGGTGGTGGTCAACCTCGCCGATGAAGCGCAGCGTCAGGTGCAACTGGTCGTCGCTTTGCCAGCGCGCGCCCGCAATTCCGTGCATGATTCCCGTCAGTTGCTGACGGATGGCGCGCGGCGGCCGCAGCGCGACGAACAGACGGTGGAGCGACATGACCCGGCAACTTTAGGCGCTGCGTTGCCGCGCGCAAGCCTGTGGTCGGCGGCGGCGCGCGCAAAGTCGGAACGATCCTGTCCAGATTCACTTGAATCCTGCCGAGAAAACACCGATATTGGCGACAAGGCGGGCTATGGCGTCCGCCGCAAACGGAGTTTTGGGAACATGGCAAATTGGAATGACCCCCGGGCGATGGCCACTGGCGCCCCCGACATGGCCAATCCGATGGACGCAGCCGCCGATGCCGGTCTGCGCTCCTATATGCTTTCGGTTTATAATTATATGGCGTCGGGCGTGCTGCTGACCGGCATTGTCGCGCTGTTGTTTTCGCGCTGGAGCGGCGCGGAGGCTTTGCTGTTCGGCGCCGGACCGATCAAATATGTCATCATGTTCGCGCCGCTCGCGTTC
>JBEGPL010000234.1:0-2951 GCA_041181445.1 Pseudomonadota bacterium | reverse complement strand
ATTGCGCCATCAGGCGGCGACGCCCCGGCGTCATCGCGCCCTTTGCGCGCCGCCGGAACGGTCCGGTCAGCATGTCGAGCGGCGGGCGGTCAATTGCCGCCGCCAGCGCCGCCGCGACGTCGGCCGCCGCCATGGCGTCGGGCGCCGCGCCGCCGCCGAGCGCCAACACCAGCGCCGGATCATCGGCAAAGCCATGCGCGGCGCCGCGCACCGCGCCCGCCGCGCCGATCGCCATCGACCGCAGCGCGCGTTCGTCGGCTGGCGCCGGGATCAGCGCCGCCATCGGCACCGCCGCCGCCACATCGGCGCCCGCCGCGCGCAGCCGGTCCAGCCAGCCCGCCAGCCATGTCCGCTCGACCGCCGCCGCCGCAACCATATCATCACCGTCCGCGCCTTGCGCCGCCGCGTGCAGGCCCGCGCGGTCGCCCAGCCGGTCGGCAAGCGCCGCATACGCCGCCGCGGCCTGTGCTTGCGCCGGGGGCAGACCGGCGAAGGCACGCCAGCGCACCGGCGCCGTCGCAGCGGGGATGATCATCAGCGTGCGGCCCGCGACCGCCGCCAGCTGGTCTTGCCAGCGGGCGTCGTGCCCCTGCGCCGCCGCCACGCCATCGGCAAAGCGCACCCAGATCAGCGCATCGTCGGCCATGGCCGCATCGCGTTCGTCCGCGATCAGGATGAGCGTATCGGTCATGGCGGGTCGATCACGCCCCACTGGCGGCGCACGACGTGCGTCGGCGCGCCATCGGCACGCTCCGCATCCACCAGCGCCGATTGTATCACTTCATAATCCCCCAGATTGACGCGGCTCGCGACGGCAAACCAGCGCGACTTGACCTTGACCTGCGCCGCGACGTCGGGTGGCGGCTGCACCTTGGCCAGCGCCGATATCTGACAGAATCGCACCGTGCTGCCATAACCCGACACCGGCCGCGCCGCCAGTGCCGCGCGCGCCTGTGACGTCGAAATCATCGTTGGCGCGAGCATCGCCAGCAAGGGCGCCTGATCGGGTCGGAGCAGATTGGCGTTGAGCGCCGTCATCTCGGCCACCGGCAAAGCGCACACCCATGGCTGCATCCGGGCATAGATGCGCGGCGTCACCCCGCGCACGGCGCGCCATTCGCTCACGTCGACGAACAGCGCGTCGGCGGTGCGCGAGGGCGCGGCGTTGCCCAGATAGACGGCGTCTTCCGCCCCCAGCGGATTGACATTCTGGTCGCTGTCGATCCAGTCGGCGGTCGCCGCCGCAATCGCCTGCGCCTCGCCTTCGCTCACCCCCTGGATGACCATCAGCGCGGTCAATTGCTGGACACCGGCCTGGCGCGTGGTGCGTCCTCCCGCCAGGCCGGTGTCCGCCGCCAGGCCATTGAGGTTGAAACAATTGCCGCCGTCGCGCGCGCGCGTGGTGATCGTCCCGCCGGGCACGGGGACGGTAAAATCGCGATCGGCCCAGTCGCCTGCCAGCGTCAGTTGGGCGGCGTCGCGCGCGACAAGGTCGCCAATCCGGCGCATCGCCAGCAGCTCTGCCGCGCGGGCATAGGCCGCCGCCTGCCCCGACGCCGCCTGCGCCGCCGTTATCCGCGTGGCGATGCCGATCCGGTCGAGCGCTGTCGTCGCGATCACCGCCATGATCGCGACGAGCAGCAACACCGACAGCAGCGCCGCGCCGCGCTCGCCCGCCGGGGGCAAAAATGTCGCGCGCGTCATGGCGTAGGTGCCACGGGCACCACCACCGGCGGCGGCGGTGTCGGCAGTGCGACGACCATGGTCATCGCGGGCCGCCCGCGCGGTGCGACGACCAGTTCGATTGCGCGCGGCCAGATCGCGAGGTCGCTCGCGGTCCAAGTGCTGGCCCAGCCGCCATCGGCCAGCCGGTACCGGAACGTCGCCTGTGCCACATTGCGGAGCAGGACATCGCCCGCCGCCGGGTCGATTCCGTCGGCGGCCGACTGCACCCCGCGCCGCAATTCGCCATTGGCAAAGCGGACAAAGACGCGCGCCGTGCCGGGCCGGTCGTCGGACAGCGATGCCCCGCCGCGCACCAGCGCAAAGCCGCTGGAGTCGCCGACAAAGGCCGCGCGAATATTGCCCGCCGCGTCGCGCGTCGGCCGCGGCAACGCCTGCGCCGCGTCCTGCGCCAGCAGCGCGTAAAGCCGGTTGATGCCCGCCGTGCCGGACAGATGGCGCTGCACCGCGTCCTGCGTGTCGACGCTGCCGCGCAGCAACGCAACCCCCGCCGCCGACAGCATCGCGAACAGGCTGAGCGCGACCAGCATCTCGATCAGGGTAAATCCGCTTTGCGTCCGCGTCGCGCTCATGTCGCAGGCCGGATGATGGTCAGCACGGCGCGCGCGCGGTCCACGTCTGCGCCCTCGACAATAATGTCGATGCGCAGCAGATCGGGGTCGGCACTCTTGGCAACATTGCGGGCGACCTGCCAGTCGCGGCCGCCGTTGGTCACCCGCAGCACCGACGTCCCGATGGTTGGCGGCGCGGCGTCGGTCATCAGCGTTGCCGCGTCATTTTGCGCGACGATCTGTGCCAGCGACCGCGCGTCGAGTTCGCCGGCGGTGCGGATGGCATAGGCGTCGAGGCGGATCAGCGTCAGCGCCGCAATGCTGAACACCGCCAATGCAACCAGCATTTCGAGCAGGGTAAAGCCCTGCGCACCGGGGCCGCGCTCACTCATCGATCTTGAGCTCGCCCGATGCCGCCAGATGCACGATCGACGCCGCTTCGGCCGCGCGCAGGCTGATCTCGACCGGGCTCACCGTGGTCCCCATCGGGTCAAAGACGATGCGCACCGGGATCGTCCGGTCATCGACAACCGCCTGCGTGCCTTCGGGCCAGTCATGCGCCGCAAAACGGTCGTCGGTGAGCGGTTGCCAGCCGTCGGCGCGGCGTTCCTCGAAGCCATAGCCCGACGGCGATATCCACACCGCGGTCGGCCGCGC
>JBEGPL010000233.1:0-4456 GCA_041181445.1 Pseudomonadota bacterium | reverse complement strand
GCGTCGAAACTGTTGGTGGTGTGCAGATGCGTGTCACCGAACAGGGGGCGCTGCGGATAGGGCGATGCGGCGACGGCGGCTGACGCGGTGGCGCGCGGCGCGGCGCCGGGGGGCGCGCCCTCCCCCAGGCAGCCGCCAAGGGTCAACAAGATCGGCAGGCTGAACTAGACGATCCGGCGATTCATGGCTTAATCTCCCCCAATTTCGATGCGGGAGAGTTTAGCAAAGCCGGACGGTGATGAAAGTGCCAATCGGGGGGCGGCGCCCGTCCGCTACGCGGCTTCCTTCTTTCGCGTCGCTTTCTTGCGCTCGTTCGGGTCGAGGATCGCCTTGCGGATGCGGATGCTCTTGGGCGTCACCTCGACCATTTCATCGTCATCGATATAGGCGATCGCCTGTTCCAATGTCATGCGCTTGGGCGGGGTCAGGCGGATCGCGTCGTCCTTGCCGCTCACACGAAAGTTGGTGAGCTGCTTCGACTTCATCGGGTTGACTTCCAAGTCGTCAGGCTTGGCGTTTTCGCCAATGATCATGCCTTCGTACAGCGCTTCGCCAGGCGACACGAACATGATGCCGCGCTGTTCGAGCGGGCCAAGCGCATAGGCGTTGGCTTCGCCCGCGCCGTTGGAGATCAGCACGCCGTTCTGACGCCCCGCGATGACGCCTTTGTGCGGGCCATATTTTTCGAACAACCGGTTCATGATGCCGGTGCCGCGCGTGTCGGACAGGAATTCGCCGTGATAGCCGATCAGGCCGCGTGACGGGCCGCTGAAGGTGATCCGCGTCTTGCCGCCGCCGCTCGGCCGCATGTCGGTCAGTTCAGCCTTGCGGACCTGCATCTTTTCCACAACCGTGCCGGCATGTTCGTCGTCGACGTCGATCATCACGACTTCATAAGGTTCGGTGCGTTTGCCGTTGTCGTCGGTGCCGAACAGCACGCGCGGGCGCGAAATGCCGAGTTCAAAGCCTTCGCGGCGCATGGTTTCGATGAGCACGCCGAGTTGCAATTCGCCGCGGCCCGCGACTTCATAACTATCCTTGTCGGCGCTTTCGGTGACGCGGATGGCGACATTGGTTTCGCCTTCGCGCAGCAAGCGGTCGCGGATCATCCGGCTGGTCACTTTGCTGCCCTCGCGCCCCGCCATTGGCGAATCATTGACAGCAAAACGCATCGACAGCGTCGGCGGGTCGATCGGCTGGGCGGGGATGGGGATGGTCACGCTGACGTCGGCGATGGTGTTCGACACCGTCGCCTGCGCCAGCCCGGCGATGGCGACGATGTCGCCCGCCCGCGCTTCATCGACCGGCACGCGTTCGAGCCCGCGAAACGCCAGCAGTTTCGACGCGCGGCCGGTTTCAATGACCTTGCCGTCCATGTCGATCGCGTGGATCGGCTGGTTGACCTTGATCGTCCCCGACTGGACGCGGCCGGTGAGCACGCGGCCGATGAAATTGTCGCGGTCGAGCAGCGTCGCCAGAAAGCTGAATGGGCCGTCTTCGTCGAGGCCGGGGGTGGGCACATGCGCAATGATCGTGTCGAACAGCGGGTTCAGATTGCCCTCGCGCGCATCGGGGCTGTCGCTGGCAAAGCCCTGTCGCCCCGAAGCATAGAGGATCGGGAAATCAAGCTGTTCGTCGCTGGCCTCCAGCGTCAGGAACAGTTCGAACACTTCGTCGAGCACTTCGGCGGCGCGCGCGTCGCTGCGGTCGATCTTGTTGACGACAACGATCGGGCGCAGGCCGAGTGCGAGCGCCTTGCCGGTGACGAATTTGGTTTGCGGCATCGGGCCTTCGGCGGCGTCGACCAGCAGGATGACGCCGTCGACCATCGAAAGGATGCGTTCGACCTCGCCCCCAAAGTCCGCATGTCCCGGCGTGTCGACAATGTTGATGCGGACCATTTCGCCGTCATGTTCATGTTCGACGCTGGTGCATTTTGCCAGAATCGTGATCCCGCGTTCCTTTTCCAGGTCGTTCGAATCCATCGCGCGCTCTTCGATGCGCTGATTGTCGCGGAACGTCCCCGACTGGCGGAACAGCTGGTCAACAAGGGTGGTTTTGCCATGATCGACGTGCGCGATGATGGCGATATTGCGGAGCGACATGAAATACAGGCCTTTGGGAATGGGGGGCAGCCCACAAAAGGCCGCGATTGCGCGCGCCCCTAGCGTATTTTGTGCACTGCGGCAAGGCAGGGTGACGTGGCGGTGTGATAATCATGGCCCCAGCGGCGATAGCCGTCGGTGTCGATGTGGAATCGCCGTGCGTGATAGATGCCCAGGCCGATTGCTTTGGCCGACCCGTGCCGCGCGTGCAGCGCGCACAAGCGCCGTACCAATTCGATGCGCGACAGCGGCGCGACCGGTTCCATGTCGAGCGCGGCGAAGCCAAGGTGGCGGCTCGCCTTCGCGCCGCCCAGGCAGGGATTGTCGGCGGCCGACCGATACGACGAAACGACACGAACAGCGCCGATGGCGGGAATCACATCGTCGCGCAGCACCCGCAATGTGGGGACGATGTGCGGCCACAGCGCGCGCGGCGGCACGGTAAAGGGCTGGCCCTTGCACTTTCGCCACCGCACGTCGCTGCGCAGCAATTGCTCCATCGGGACCAGTCCGGCAACGCCCTCGGCCCGCAAATAGGCTTCGAGCGCGGGGCGTGCGGCGGCGGGCGGACGGGCGGTCCAGCGCGCATAGGCGGATTTGTCGGCGCGGTCGCGGCGCGCCTCGCCAATTGGGCCTGGCCCGAAGACCCACCATAGCGTCGTTGCCATGAGCAGGAGGGCGAGCGCAATGCCCCAAATCGTTGTGCCTTGCCGTTGTGCGCTTTTCATGATGCCGTGAATGGCATCATGCCCGCGCTTGTCAATCGTGCGGCCACCCGCCATCACACACGGTCATGCTCTCGCGTATTTTTCCCGACCGGTTCATCCCTGTGCTGCTCGGCACGATATTGCTGGCAAACCTCTTGCCGGTGCACGGGCGCGGCGTCGCGGTGGCGAGCCTTGTATCGTCGGGGGCGGTTTTCGTGCTGTTTTTCCTGAATGGGGTGCGCCTGCCGCGCGACGAAGTCTTGGCGGGGCTGAAACATTGGCGATTGCAGGGCACGGCGTTTGCGCTCTGCTTTGTCGTAATGCCCGCGCTTGGGCTGGCGGCGGCGTGGGGGCTTGGCGGGCATCTGCCGCCGCCGGTGGTGCTCGGACTGATCTTTATGGGGGTGCTGCCCTCGACCGTCCAGTCGGCCACGGCAGCGACATCGATGGCCGGGGGCAATGTCGCCGCCAGCGTGGTCGCAGCGGCGCTGATCAATTTGGCGGGCGTCCTCCTCTCACCGTTGCTTTTCGCTCTGCTGGCGAGCAGCAAGGGCGTGGTGATCGCGCCCGAAACCGCACTGCGCATCGTCACAATTCTGCTTGTGCCGTTCCTGCTCGGGCAGTCGTTGCAACGCTGGCTGCGTCCGACGGTGATGGCGCACAAGGCAATCGCGACCTTTATGGACCGCAGCACGATCGCGATCGCGGTCTATGTCGCCATTTCTGCGGCCGTCGTGAGCGGTGTGGGGCGCGTGCTCAGTGGCGGCGACGTGGCGCTGCTCAGCCTTGCACTTGCCGTCATGTTGGCGCTGGCGATCGGCGGCGCGCTGGTGGCCGGCCGCTTGCTGGCTCTACCGCGCGGCGATCGGATCATGCTGATCTTCACCGGATCGCAGAAAAGCGTGGCGGTCGGTGCCCCGCTTGCGACGATCCTGTTTGCGCCCGACATTGCGGGCATGGTGATCATCCCCATCCTGGTCTATCATCTGATGCAATTGGTGGTTTCGGCGTGGATTGCGCCCGCATTTTGGCGGCAAAGCGACATGCGAACTGTTTTAGTTGAATAATACAGGCGATATCCCATATAAGGCGAAACGGCACCGCGCCTGGTGCCCGAGGAGATGGTGATGGCGAGCGACGCGACGGCGACAACGACTGATCTGGGCGATCTGAAACTGACCCCGCCCGATCCGGTGCCGATGGTGACGGCGGACAATGCGGCCGGGCTGGTGCCGCTGGGCGACGAACAACGCAGCAAGCTGGAGGAAAAGGTCGACGGCTTTATCGCTGACCTGGTGGCACAGGACGTCAACTCGCCCGAATTCGGCAAGCGCGTCGACCAGATTACCAACATGGGGCGCAAGGAAATTGCCGAAGCCGCGGGGCACAGCAACCGTTTCCTCGACCGGCCGGTGAAGGCGATGGACCGCGATAGCGAAATTGGCGTCAATCTGGTCGAACTGCGCACCACGGTCGAACGGCTCGACCCGTCGAAAAATGGCAAGCTGATCACCAAACGCGGCTTTCTCGACAAGATTTTCGGCAGTGGGCTGACCAATTATTTCGCCCAATATCAATCGTCGCAGACGCACATTTCCAAGATTCTGAATACGCTGGCGTCGGGCAAGAATGAATTGATGATGG
>JBEGPL010000232.1:0-3618 GCA_041181445.1 Pseudomonadota bacterium | reverse complement strand
ATCGACCAGGATATCGCATGGTTCCAGTCGCGCTGGAACAAGGGCGATGGCAAAGATTATATCAACTGCCCGATGGACCGCGACCAATATGCCGCGTTCCATCAGGCGCTGATCGACGGCGACAAGACCGCGTTTAAGGAATGGGAGAAGGACACACCCTATTTCGAGGGTTGTATGCCGATCGAGGTGATGGCGGAACGCGGCTTTGACACGCTGCGCTTTGGGCCGATGAAGCCGGTCGGGCTCGATAATCCGCGCGATGCGACGCCCGAATTTCCGAACGGCCGCTGGCCGCACGCGGTGGTGCAACTGCGTCAGGACAATGCGCTGGGCACATTGTGGAACATGGTCGGGTTCCAGACCAAGCTGAAGCATGGCGCGCAGGTCGAGATTTTCCGCACAATCCCTGGACTTGAAAATGCTGAATTTGCGCGGCTCGGCGGGCTGCACCGCAACACGTTCATCCGGTCGCCCGATTTGCTCGACGCGACGCTGCGACTTAAATCAGCTCCGCATATCCGCTTTGCCGGGCAGATAACGGGGTGCGAAGGCTATGTCGAAAGCGCCGCCGTCGGGCTGATGGCGGGGCTGTTCACCGCGCGCGACCTGAACGGCGTGGCGGGCGAAGTGCCACCGCTGACCACGGCGCTCGGCGCTCTGCTGGGACATATCACGGGCGGCGCCGACGCGGCGACCTATCAACCGATGAACGTCAATTTCGGGCTGTTCCCGCCGATCACGGACAAGATGCGCAAGGCCGACCGCAAACGCGCCTACACCGACCGCGCGGTGCGCGATCTGGCGGGATGGATGGCGGCGGGGGCGGTTTGAATCAGCAGCGGCAGGCGGGTTTGACCGGGCGTTTGGGCGCAGTCTTGACGAACTCAACGCGCGACAGGCCGCCCGACTTGTCGCCATCGGCGCCGGAAAAGCGCTCGCCCGTTGCCGCCGCCCATTCCTCGAACGACAAAAGATTGTTGCCGTCACGGTCAAGTTTGCGAAACGCGGCAGTGCGCGTCGACATCATCTCAACCCGGCTGACCAGATTGTTGCGGTCACGGTCATAACGGTTGAAGCGACGTTCTTCGCGCGAGGCTGATTTGGCGGCGGGCGGTTCGGGCGGCGCATCGCCGCGTTGCGGGGCGTCGGCGGCGGCAATGGGGATTTCAGGCGGCCCCGCAACCATCATCGGCGTGTCTTGTTCTTCGGACTGGCTGTTCCCCTGCCACACGAACAGGCCGCCGACGAGCAGCAACAGCGCCGCCACTCCCCCAGCCAGAAAACGCGTCATGCCGACGTCCCTTCACTCGCGCAAAGGCAACGGCGCGCGCCGCTGCCTCGATCAGGACAGACTAAGCAGCGGCCCATTGAATTGCAAACCATCCGCCTGCACTGCCGATGGCGGTTGCCGCGGGCGGCGCACGCCGGACAAGCAAAAAGGCTCCCGGAAATACCGGAAGCCTTTTTGCATCTTCAACGAAGAAGATTGCAGATTAAGGGCTGGTCGGACCGTCGCTGTTGTTGCCAGCGGCCAGAACGATGCCACCGATGATGGCCAGACCGGCGAGGATCGCGATGATCGTGCCAGATTCGCCTTCCAGTTTGGAGTCGGAAGAAGCCAGCGAAAGCGCGCGCACGGCGTCGAGCGACGTCGCGAGACCCTGAACAGCAGGCTGAGCAGCCGAAGCAATCGGCGCAAAAACCAAGCCAGCGGCGGCGAGAGAAACAGCCGTTTTCTTGATAATCTTCATGTTTAACTCCATTTTGTGGAAAGCGTTTGAAACCTTGAAAGCTGGTACAAACTGCTTTGTGCAGCCCGCCCGCTCGGTCATTCCTATACGTAAACCATATTGCGATTGCAACCGCCTTTTTGGCCGCCCAACGATTTATTTGCGTGCGAAATCAGTCTTCGTTCATTTTCACTTAACCAAAAACAGGGCGCATCATGAACGATTTTGGCAGCGCGATTCATCCCCGCATCGCGCGATCAAGTGGTTCGCTGGTCACCGGATAGCCGGCACCCTCGGGGATACACAAATGCGCGTCATCGCCGCGCTTTTCGATCCAGGGTGTAATCCGCCGGACCGGAACGTCGCGGTTGGCGCTCACAAAAGTTGCAAAGTCAGCGTGTTGGGCAAGCCGTTCGAGATTGCGCCGCGTGGGGAAAATAATCTGAACCTCGCCGCGCCCAGCCGCAGCCAGCGAATCCGCGGCCGATGACCAGTACATGTGCGTATTTTCCGTATCGTCAACACTCAGCGCATGGTCATGGCCGGGCACCGCCGCCGCATAGAAGCGCGTGTCAAAGGTCCGCGTTTCCTTGAAGTTGGGGCACCAGCGGGCAAAGGGCACCAGCATGTCCAAATCAATTGCCATTTGCATGTCGTCCAACAGGGCAGAAAACAACTGGCCTTCGCGCAGCGCCGCGCGGATCGCGGCAACCGCCGCCGCCGAAGCATCGGGCAATCCGACGGCCAGTCCGGTTTCTTCGATTGTCTCGCGGATCGCGGCAACGCGGGCGCTGGCGTCGTGCGGATCGAGCGCCGCGCCCGCGCGCGCGGCGACTTCATGGTCGTCATCATCGATGCGCCCACCGGGAAAGACCGCCGCGCCCGCCGCGAACACCATTTTCGCCGACCGTTTGACCATCAGCAATTCGCTGGGCGCGCCGGCGATTTCTGCCGCCCGAAACACGACAAGGGTCGCGGCGGGAATGGCACCTTCGATGACCGCTTCATCAACGGGCTCTTGCATTTTTCGTCCTCGATCTGGTTCGACAGCACCGCGCCGGCGGGACGCTCACCTTCCCTTTCGGCGCAATTGCCCCGCGCGGTCAAGTCGCCTAGACCGTCGTGGCGGAGCCGCCGGTGGAGGGACAAATGGGTGCTGTTGAAATTTTGGGCGTTGCCGCCAGTTTGAGCCTGCTGGCGGGATGGCGGCTCTACCTGACCGTGTTTGCGACCGGCGTCGCCATGTATTTCAACTGGTTGCCGCTGCCCGAACATCTGGCGTCGCTCCAGATATTGTCGAACCCCTGGGTGCTCGGCGCGTCGGGGGTCGGGCTGGTCGCAGAATTTCTGGCCGACAAGGTGGCGTGGGTCGACAGCGCGTGGGACGCGGTGCACAGCTTTATCCGGCCGCTCGGCGGTGCGCTGCTCAGCCTCGCGATTGTCGATGCGTCGGACCCGATGTGGCAGGTGATCGCGTTCCTGATGGGCGGCGGCGCCGCGCTGCTCAGCCATGGGGCAAAGGCCAGCACCCGCGCGGTCGTCAACGCCAGCCCCGAACCGTTCAGCAACATCGCCGTGTCGACCAGTGAGGATGTCGCGACCGGCAGCCTGCTGGCGCTGGCCATCGCATTTCCCGCCGTGGCGGTGGTGATCGCGGTGATCATGGCGCTGGCCGCCGTGATCGTCATCTGGGCGATCCGGCGCCTGCTGCGTCAGATCAAGCGACTGGGCGACCCGGTGGCCGATGTTCAAACGGCCGCAAAGGGCTGAACAGCGGGTGGCGGCGACAGGTTCAGCGGGGCGTCATTTCCCGGTGACGACGCGCTGCGACTGGCGTGCCAACGGCGCATTTGCGTCGGTTAGCAGTGCCCCTCAATAACCGCAACGA
>JBEGPL010000231.1:0-3664 GCA_041181445.1 Pseudomonadota bacterium | reverse complement strand
TCACCACGCCGACCTTCACATCGTCGCGGTCGGGCAGGCCCAGATGCTCCTTGGGCGTGACGTAGCAGAGCATCGCCGTGCCGTACCAGCCGATCATCGCCGCGCCGATGCCGCTGGTGATATGGTCGTACCCCGGCGCGATGTCGGTGGTGAGCGGCCCGAGCGTATAGAAGGGCGCCTCGCCGCACACTTCCAATTGCTTGGTCATATTCTCCTTGATCTTGTGCATCGGGACGTGGCCGGGGCCTTCGATCATCACCTGGACATCCTGCGCCCAGGCGCGGTGGGTGAGCTCACCCAGCGTGTAGAGCTCGGCGAATTGCGCTTCGTCGTTGGCGTCGGCGATGCTGCCGGGGCGCAGGCCATCGCCCAAGGAATAGGCGATGTCGTACGCCTTCATAATCTCGGTAATGTCGTCGAAATGTTCGTAGAGGAAGCTTTCCTTGTGATGCGCGAGGCACCATTTCGCCATGATGCTGCCGCCGCGCGACACGATGCCGGTCACGCGCTTGGCGGCGAGGGGAACATAGGGCAGGCGCACGCCTGCGTGGATCGTGAAATAATCGACGCCCTGTTCGGCTTGTTCGATCAGCGTGTCGCGGAAGATTTCCCAGGTCAGGTCCTCGGCGACGCCGCCGACCTTTTCCAGCGCCTGATAGATGGGCACGGTGCCGATGGGGACGGGCGAATTGCGGATGATCCATTCGCGGGTGTCGTGGATGTTGCGCCCGGTCGACAAGTCCATGACCGTGTCCGCGCCCCAGCGGATCGACCAGACCATCTTGTCCACTTCGGTTGCGACGTCGGATGCGACCGCGCTGTTGCCGATGTTCGCGTTGATCTTGACGAGGAAGTTGCGCCCGATGGCCATAGGTTCGGATTCGGGGTGGTTGATATTGTTGGGGATGATGGCGCGGCCGCGCGCGATTTCGTCGCGGACGAATTCGGGCGTCACATAGTCAGGGATTTCGGCGCCGAAACTTTCACCGTCGCGCACATAGGCGGCGAGCCGTTCGCGGCCCAGATTTTCGCGCTCGGCCACATATTCCATTTCGGGGGTGATGATGCCCTTGCGGGCATAATGCATCTGGCTGACGTTCGCTCCCGGCGCGGCGCGCAGCACGGTGCGGCGGACATTGGGAAAGGGCGCGACGCCGCCGCTGCGGTCGGGGCCAAGCTGGCCGTTATCCTCAGGCCGCACTTCGCGCTGGGCAACTTCGACGACATCACCGCGCCCGCGAATCCAGTCGCTTCGCAGTTCGGCGAGGCCCTTGCCAATGTCGATCAGCACATTGTCGTCGGTGTAAGGCCCGCTGCTGTCATAGACGCGCACCGGCGGTTCGCCGCTTGTCGGCTCCAGATAAATCTCGCGCATGGCGACGCGGATGCCGCTGCCCGATTTGGCGGCGACATGGATTTTCTTGCTGCCGCGAATGGCGCCGGTGGTGACGTTGACGACGCCGCCCGCAAGGGGGGTTTCGGTGCGTGCGGGAATGTCGGCCATGTCTACTCTCCAAAAAATCGACGGAGAGATCGCGATTGCTGCCAACCGCTCCCTCCCTCCGCCCGCATCAACGGGATCAGGTTCAGCGGGTCGCAGGGCGTTACACCTGCCTCTCAGTCACACGACTCCCCGGGGATAACCGATGGATAGTCGCTCGCAGCCAAGCTGTCGAGAGCCGCGCTGTTGACTCGGCCCGGCGAGGGCGGGCATGTGGCTGATCGATGATCCTGTCCAATCTGCCCGATGCCCATGTGACCGTCCGCCGGATGGGCCGCGAGGGCGAGCCGCTGGTGGTGATCGACGGGTTCAGCGGCATCGCGGGCGATCTGCTGGCCGCTGGCCAGGCCGCGACATACCAGCACGCGGGTGCCTCCTACCCCGGTATCCGGTCTTGGGCCGACCCGAGCTACCTCGACCGGCGCCGCGATCTGATGATGCAGATCATGCACCGCGTGTTCGGCTTTACCCGGGGTGTGCAGCTTGAATCATCAACCTTTTCGATCGTGACTCTGCGCGAAGTCGAACTGGGGCCCCAGCAACGCATCCCGCATTACGACCATGCCGGCGGCGAGGTGATCGCGGTGATGCACTATCTGCTCGGCCCCGAAAGCGGCGGCACCGCTTTCTATCGCCATCGCCGCACGGGGTTTGAAACGGTGACGCCCGACCGCGAAGACGCCTATAACGCGGCGCTGGCCATGGACGAGCGCGCGCACGGCATGCCCCCGCCGCGCTTCCACTATGGCGACAGCGACTGGTTCGAAATGATCGACGAGGTCGAAGCCGCGCCCGACCGGTTGATCCTGTATCGCGGGCGGCAATTACATTCGGGCGTGATCCCCGACCCGGCGGCGCTGTCCCCCGACCCGCGCACGGGGCGGCTGACGATCAACATGTTTCTGATCGGGTCGTAACCGCGTCGAACAATGGCGCCCCCTCAATTTGGGTACTGAACCTAATCAAAGCCCCAGCTCGGAAAGCCCGGGATGATCGTCCGGGCGGCGGCCTCCGTCCAGCTCTCTGGACCAGCACAGCAATCGCTCGCCCGCGGCGATGGCGCGGTCGTTAATGCTCGCATGACGCGTCGCCATATAGCCATGTTCGTCAAACTCCCAATTCTCGTTGCCATAGCTGCGCCACCATTGGCCCGACGCGTCGTGCCATTCATAGGCAAAGCGGACGGCGATGCGGTTGCCGTCGTGCGCCCATAATTCCTTGATGAGGCGATAGTCGTGCTCGCGCTGCCATTTGCGCGTGAGGAAGGCGGCAATCGCATCGCGGCCTTGCAGAAAATCGCTCCGGTTCCGCCAGACGCTGCCGGGCGTATAGGCCAGGGCAACGCGGGCCGGGTCGCGGCTGTTCCAGCCGTCTTCGGCGGCGCGCACCTTTTGCGCCGCCGTGGCGGCGGTAAAGGGCGGCAGCGGCGGGCGCGGCCCGGGGGTCGGCGTGTCATTCATGCAAAGGGGGTCGCAAATTCGATGCGGATGCCGCCGGGCATCGTACAGATGAAGTGGCGCGTCGTTGATCCCGCCCGCATCGGTTCGGGCGCGAATTCGACGGTCGTCGCCGGGTGGGCGCGGACACGGGCATGGACGATGTCGAGCGTCGCCGCGTCGGCGACCCCGATGGCCAGATGGTGCAGCCCGATAGTCGTCTTGCGGTCGAAACGCGTTGCCGATTCGGGGTCGGCGACCTGCCACAATGTGACCAGCGTCGCGCCATCGCTCACAAATTTCGCGGGATAGGCGGGATTGCCGCCGACGTCGCTGAAACCCAGCGTGACGCAGAAAAAAGTCAGCGCCTGTTCGAGGTCGGGCACGGTCAGCCCGACATGATGCGTGCCGGTGGTCAGACGCTGAAGCGGGGTGCGGTCTTGGGTCATGCTGTTTCTCCATTGGATTGCGCGCGCAGAATGGCGATTTCGGCGCGGAGTTGATCGATCTCGCGGGTCAGCGGCTGAACGGCGGCGGCGATTTCATTTTCGGTAAATCGGGGGGTGATGTGCTGGGGGCAGTTCCAGTCAAAGCCGACGACATCGATGACATAAATACGTTCGGCCACCGCCTTGTAGCCGCCGGGCATCAGCGACGCCGCGAGCGCCGGATCGGCGGCGGCGGCGATAACGCGCGCGCACCCCAATATCTTCAGCCGCCGCCGGTT
>JBEGPL010000230.1:0-3270 GCA_041181445.1 Pseudomonadota bacterium | reverse complement strand
TAGACACCCTTGCCAAAGGCGACGTCCGAAAAGACCAAACTGCCGCCAACGCCAAACATGTCGGTCGGCTTGATTTCCGCGAGCACTTCAATGCCGTCGGACTTGATCGCGCCGATGTTGCGGATGATGCGGTTCGGGTTGCTCGCGGTCGGGTTTTCCGTGAAACTCGACACCTGCGCATTCGTCCAGTCGACATGAAAATAGGATGCGTTGAGCAGGAAGCGCCGGTCGAACCATTCGCTCTTGATGCCCAATTCATATGTCCAGTTTTCTTCTTCTTCATACGGTACTTCGCTGGCAAGAATGCCCGTCGCGCTGACCGCGTTGGCGGTGTTGAACCCACCCGCACGCACGCCCTTTGCGACCGAAGCATAAAGGAAGATGTCGTCGCTCGCCTGATAATCGACGGTCAGGCGCGGCGCGAAGCTGTTAAAAGTCCGCGCGAATTTCGGCCCGATCACCGGAAAAGTGGTTGCCGCCGGAATCTGCGTCCCGACGATGGGCTGGTTGACGCCGGGGGCGCTTGCCGGGTTGCTGACCGAAAACACCTGCGCACGTTTGCGGTCGACGTTGTAACGGCCCTCGGCATTGATCCGCAGGCGGCCAAAATCATATCCCAACGCCGCAAAGATCGACATGGTCTCGGTGCTGGCCTTCGCCCAGCTCGATGACAATTGACCGCTGTTGGCATTGGCCACGGTGAACGGGTTGGCGGTAAATTCATAGGCCCCGATGCCGGTTGCGGGAACCATTCCCACTTGTGTCAATTGGACAAAGCGTTCGTTGGTGGCCAGACCGGCGCGGTCGACGCCGATACCACCCGCGGCGAGCGGGATCTGCTGATCAAAATAATTGCCGCCAACCAGCCATTGGAACGGCGAGTCATTGTCCGATTGCAGCCGGATTTCCTGGCTGAACGTCCGCACCTTTTCCTTGCTGATCGAGACAAAATTTGCCCGCACCGTGCGCGTGTAGGGCGCCGGAGCAAAATTCGTGCCGCAGCTGGCGTTGGTGACATTGCCCAGCGTGCACACGCCCAGCAGAACCCCGGCGGCCGTGCCGTCATAGTCATTGAACGTATCGTTTTCGGCACCGGTGAACCCGGTCACACTGACGACGCGCACCCCGCCAAGCTTGCCCTCCATCGACAGCGACACCTGGCGTGTCTTGGCCAAAGTGTCGGGCATGCCGGTGCTGATCGAACTGACCTCGCTGGCAGGCAGCGACCCGCAATACAGCTGGCGCAGGTTCAGCGTGACCGCCGCCGTGCTGGTGGTGCCGCAATTGAACGACGCAATCGGCAATTGCGTCATCGGCGTCATTTCGGTTTCCGAATGGCTCAAAAATCCGGCAAGCCGCGCGGTGAAATTCGCGCTCGGCTGGAACTGGATGGCCCCGCTGACCGCATATTTTTCGGTGCCGCCCAAATTGTCGCCGGGATCGGCGCTGTTGGTGCCCCAGCCGTCATAGGTCAGATAGCCACCCGCCACGCGCACCGACAGCGCGTCGGACAAGGGCGCGGAAATCGTGCCGCGGATGCGATAATCCTTGTCGACCCCCGCCGTTGCCGAAAGGCTGCCTTCCAGCGTGTCGGACGGCTGTTTGGTGCTGATGCTGAGCGCGCCGGCAAAGGTCGACCGTCCGAACAACGCGCTTTGCGGCCCCTTCGCGACTTCGATCTGGCCGATGTCGAGCACCGACAGGATGTCGAGCGTATTGCGGCTGGTCTGGTAAATGCCGTCGATGAACGTGCCGACATTGGCCTCGACGTTCAGGTCGGTCGTGGTGTTGGCGGGGGCAAGGCCGCGCACGAAAATCTGTTGCGTCGTCCCGCCCGCGATGCTGGTGACGTTCAGCCCCGGCGTCGCATTGCCCAAATCGGCAAAATTGCTGATGTTGCGGTCGGCCAGCCCCTCGTCGGTATAGGCGGTGATCGCGATTGGCACCGTTTGGACATTTTCCGCCCGCTTGCGCGCGGTGACGACGATTTCGGCGGTCGACACATTACCGTCATCATCGGCATCCTGCGCAAAGGCCGCCTGCGGGATCAGCAGCGCCGCGAGCAGCCCGCCCGCCAAAGCGGTCCGGCAACGACGATCGATTTTGGAATTCGCCATCTCAATTCCCCTTTTGTCAATGCCCCGACGGTTGCGCGGGTTCATGGGGGTTGAGGCTATGCTGCGGCGGCACGCCGACAAAAACGAATATCGATATGTCCGACAGGCGGTCAGCAGACCGTTGCATTTTAGTCACAAATGGCGAATCAGCCCTTGGCTTGCACGGCCGCCAGATCACTCGAAATCGCGCTTGCGGTCTGTGTCAGCGGCGCGACAAATTGTTCGATGGCCTTTTCCATCGACATGGCCACGGCAAAGAAGATCAGCACCAGCGACCCCACCACTTCGGTCCCGCGAAACAGCGGAACGGCAATCGACGACGTCTTGCCGGGGTTGGCGGTATAGGCGTTGCGCGCCTGCGTCGCATAACCGTTGCGCCGGATTTCCTTGAGCAGCATGTCGTTCGACAGCAACAGCGTCGCAACCTTTTCAGCCGCCCCTTCAATCGTCCGCAGGCCTTCGAGCAATTGTTCGCGTTCATCGTCGCTGCAAAACGCCATATAGGCTTTGCCGCTGCTGCATTCCATCAGCGGCAGGGTGAAGCCCGGGTAATAATTGTTGAGCGTCAGTGTCGTCATATTATGCGTCGAATCGCGCACCATCATATGACCACCAACGCGGCTGGTGATCGATAACGGCCATAGCAGCTTTTCACACAGCGCCTCGATATGCGGGCGCGCGACCGCGACGAGCTGGCTGTCATCGTGAAACCCCGACGCCAGGCTTTGCACCAGCGCGGTCGATCGATAGCGTTTGCGCGACGCTTCGCGCTCGATCATCCCTTCGTGCAACAAGGTCTGCACGATCCGGCACGCGGTCGGATAGGGGACCTGCGATGTCCGCGCGATTTCCATCATGGTGATTGATCCGCCGCGGTTGATCGCTTGCAACACCGCCAGCCCGCGGGTGATGGCCCGGATTGGAACGCCCTTTTCAATCATGCTTCCCGACTTTCCTCCGGACTTTTCATTGACCGCCTGACGATCAGATTAGCATGGTTTCGGCATTGGTCCAGCGGGCAAAATACTTTAGTCATATCGTCCTGACCACAAGGGAGACCACGCCATGGACCGCCGTGAATTTCTGTCGTCCGCCGCCATGCTTGCCGCCGTTTCGGGCGCAGCAGCCGCGCCGGCCGTTGCCGCCAAGACAG
>JBEGPL010000229.1:0-10597 GCA_041181445.1 Pseudomonadota bacterium | reverse complement strand
GACCCCCTCCCCTGAAGGGGAGGGGGAGAAAAAGGCCCTCGCCGAACTCACGGCCCTCGATGGTATCGGTCCCGCTGTCGTCGCCGCGCTCGGCGATTTCTTCCACGAACCGCACAATTGTGAAGTGTGGGACGACCTGCTGTCCGAAGTCACGCCGCCGCCCTACATCGTCGAAACCCGCGCCAGCGCAGTGTCGGGCATGACCATCGTCTTTACCGGCAAGCTGGAAACGATGAGCCGCGACGAGGCGAAGGCACAGGCCGAGGCGCTGGGCGCGAAGGCGGCGGGTTCGGTGTCGGCCAACACCGATCTGGTCGTCGCCGGGCCGGGCGCGGGGTCAAAACTGAAACAGGCCGCGGCGCTCGGCATTCGCGTGATTGACGAAGCGGCGTGGGCGGCGATTGTGGAGGAGGCGGGGTGAGCGTTACGCAGGCTGGGGATGCGCACATCACCACCCAAAATTTCGTCACCCTGAACTTGTTTCAGGGTCCATGGTCATACCCCTTAATACGGGCCGTGCTTGGCGTGATACATGGGCCATGGACCCCGGATCAGGTCCGGGGTGACGAATAAATAAATGACGAATGAAGAAACGAAGGCGCATAATAAGAGGGAGGCAGCACATGCCAAAACGCGATCTTTTGAACACTCTGATGCGCGACCTCGAATCGCCCACCGAGGTGCGGCGGTTTGGCAGCGGGTGGCTGTCGGGCTTTTTCGCGCTGTTGTTCGCGATTGCGGGCTTTGCCATGGTGATCGCGCTGCGTTTTCCCGACTGGTTCGCGACGCCCGAGCTTGACGTGGTCAAAAACTGGGGCGGGTTTCGCGCGGCCATCCATCTCATTTTGCTCGCCAGTTACGCGTTGTCGCTGCTCAGCCTGTTGTTGCGCCCGCGCAAGGCGCTGGGGCTGACCGCGCTGCTGATCGGGCTGGGTGCGGCGCTGATCGGCGGGGCAAATGTCCAGCCGGCGGAGACGCGCGACTGGGGCATATTTTTCGGCCTCGACTTTTTTGTCGTCAATTTGCTCGTCACCGGATTCATGTTTGCGCCGCTCGAACGCTTTGTCCCGCATCGCCGCGAACAACGCTTGTTCCGCACCGAATGGCGCGAGGATTTGTTTTATTATCTGGTCAGCACGATGTGCGTGCAGGTGCTGGGGTTCCTCGCGCTCGCGCCGTCGACGCTGATCAATGCCAATACCGGCAGTTTTGATGCGTTCCGCGCCGCCGTCGCCAGCCTGCCATGGCTGGTCCAGTTTACCATCGTCATCGTCGCGTCCGACGTCGCGCAATATTGGTACCACCGGCTGTTCCACCAGATCCCGTTCCTGTGGGGTTTCCACGCGATCCACCACAGCGCCAAATCGATGGACTGGCTGGCGGGGTCGCGGATGCATTTCGTCGAGATCATCCTGCTGCGCGCGATCACGTCGCTGCCGCTGTTCACGCTGGGGTTCGACGCGTCGGTGATGCAGGCTTACATCGGCTTCGTCTATGTCTGGTCGTCGCTGCTCCACGCCAATGTCGGCGGCGATTTCGACCGGCTGGGCCATTGGATCGCGACGCCGCGTTTCCACCATTGGCACCACGGGCTGGAGCGTGAGGCGTTCGACGTCAATTTCGCCATCCATTTTCCGTGGATCGACAAGATGTTCGGCACATTCCATTTGCCGCCGGGGCGCTGGCCCGAAAATTACGGCATCCCCGAAGATGTGCCGCGCGCCTATTGGGGCCAATTGCTCTATCCATGGACGCGGACGGGCAAAAAGCTGGATGAACCGGCGGAATAGCGTTCCGGTTTCACCGGTAACCGCTTTGTGATAGGCCGCTGCGATGGCCATCGCGAAATCCCATATCCACGCCAGTCCGCCGCCGGGGGCCGCAGCCGACTGGACGATATCGCAAAATTGGGACGCGTTCGCCGCCGCCGACCATGCGATGTGGGACCATCTGTTCGCGCGCCAGTCGGCGATGCTGCCGGGACGCGCGGCGGAGGCCTTTCTGCGCGGCATCGACGTGCTGCGGCTCGAAAAGCCGGGGATTCCTGATTACCGCGACCTCAACGCGCGGCTGATCGCGGCAACCGGGTGGCAGGTGGTGGCGGTGCCCGGGCTGGTGCCCGACGCGGTGTTTTTCGACCATCTGGCCAACCGGCGCTTTCCAGCGGGCAATTTCATCCGCACCCTCGGCCAGATCGACTATTTGCAGGAACCCGACGTGTTCCACGACGTGTTCGGCCATGTGCCGATGCTCGCCGACCCGGTGTTCGCCGATTATATGGTGGCCTATGGCAAAGGGGGCCTGCGCAGTCTGAACTTTGGCGCGCTGCACAAATTGGCGCGGCTTTACTGGTATACGGTCGAATTCGGGCTGATCCGTGAAGCCGGGGCCTTGCGCATTTACGGCGCGGGCATCGTGTCGAGCTATGGCGAGAGCATCTTTGCGCTCGATGACAAGAGCCCCAACCGCATCGGTTTTGACCTCGAACGGGTGATGCGCTCCGACTACCGGATCGACGATTATCAGCAGAATTATTTCGTCGTCGACAGTCTGGGCCAGTTGCTCGACGTGACCGTCAACACCGACTTCGCGCCGCTCTATGCGCGGCTGGAGACGCTGTCCGATATTGCTATTGCCGACATCGTGGCGGGCGACGATGTAATCACGCGCGGGACGCAGGATTACGCGCGGGCCAAGGCGGCGGCCTGACCCTCACCAGCTCCCGAAACTGGCATCCGACGGGCTGGCGCGGTGCCATGACCGCGCGGGCCGCACCCAGCCGTGCCGCCGCCGCTTGACGAAACGCAAGCACGGCCAGTCGCCATTGTCGCGGCGCTGCGCGAGGGCAAAACCCGCGCCGCGATAGGCCCGCGCCACCGCGCCCGCCTGCCCGTTGAGCAACCCCGCGACGATCAGCGTGCCGCGCTCGGCCGTGATCGCGGCCAGGTCGGGCGCCAGCGTGATCAGCGGCCCGGCGAGGATATTGGCGATCACCAGATCATAGGGCGCAGCGGACTGGATCAGGTCGTGCGCGGTCCCCGGCGCGGCGCAGAGCGCCAACTGCCCCCGTCCGGTGCCGATGGCGACGGTGTTGATCGCGGCGTTTTCCACGGTCACTGCGATGCTGACGGGGTCGATGTCGCTCGCCACGGCAAAGGCGCGGGGCCACAGGTGGAGCGCGGCAAAGGCGAGCAACCCGGTGCCGGTGCCGATATCCGCCACAGCGGCAAAGCGCCGACCGCGCCGTTCGAGCGCGTCGAGCATGGCAAGGCAGCCGGCCGTTGTTTCGTGCGTCCCGGTGCCGAACGCCTGGCCGGCGTCGATGCGGACCCTGTGGGTGCCCGGCGGCGGCGCGGCCGCGTTGCTGGCGGTGTGGACATAAAATCGCCCGGCGTGGACCGGGGCGATGCCCTGTTGGCTGACCGTCACCCAATCTTCTGGGGGCAGCCGCGTTGCGTGCGGGCGCTGGCCTTTGGCCGAGGGTATCGCGGCGACCAGCGCGGCGATGGCGACGGCGGGCGGCTTGCCCTCAAAATAGGCATCGACGTGCCACAGGTCGGCATCTTCATCGATTTCGCTGCTCGCCAGCACCGGTGCAGGGTCGAGCACGGCGATAGCGTCGGGCGTATCGTCGCACAGCGCCTCGGCCTCGGCGCGGGTGCAGCTTATGGTGACTTTCCAGCTGTCGGCGGTCATGCCCCGCGCTTAGCGGGCCAAGCGCGCGCGTCAACTGCCGCGCTTAGGCGACGCGGCGGCTGAACTGGCCAGCGGCTTCGCCCAAACGGTGCAGGCGCGCGCCCATCTGGTTGAAAGTCGCCGAAAGGTCGCTGATTTCGCCCGCGACCTGCCCGCTGTCCTTGCGGATGGCGGCGATGGTGTTCGACATGCTGTCGGCGGCGAGCGCGGTTTCGTCGACGGCGGCGGTGATCGACGTGACGGTTTGTGCCTGTGCATCCATCGCGTCGCGGATGCGCTGCGCCGATTTCTGCACATCTTCGACGGTGGCACGGATCGACTGGTTGGCCTCCACCGTGCCGCGCGTGGCGTGCTGAATCGCGGTAATCTTGGCGGCGATGTCGTCGGTGGCGCGCGCCGTTTCATTGGCCAGGCTTTTGACTTCCTGCGCGACCACGGCAAAGCCGCGACCGGCGTCGCCGGCGCGTGCGGCCTCGATGGTCGCGTTGAGCGCGAGCAAATTGGTTTGTCCGGCAATGTCGCGGATCAGCCCGAGGATCGATTCGATTGATTCGGCGTGGTGCGACAGCGCTTCGGACATGACGACGGCCTGACCGGCCTGATCGCTGGCGCGCGTGGCGATGTCGGCGGATGCTTCGACCTCGCCGCGTGCGTCTTCGATCGCGCGGATCAGCCCGGCGGCGGTCGACGCGGCCTCGCGCATCGCCATCGCCGATTGTTCGGACGCGGCGGCGACTTCGCTGGTTTTGGCGATCATGCCGCGCGCGGCGGCGTCGGCGCTTTGCGCCTTCTGGGTCAGTTCGGCGCGCAGCGCGTCGGTTTCGTCGACGGCGTCGCGGATCGACCCGTTGAAATCGGCGGCCATCTGGCCGCGTTCGCTGGCGGCCTTTTCATTCGCGACTTTTTCCGAATAGGCCGACATGACGTCGCATTCGAACAACGCGAGATGGGTGACGCCATGCGTCAACCGCACCAGTTTTTCGGGGTCGTCGCCAAATTTTTCGACCAGAATGGCGATCACGGTGCGGTGGCTTTCGGACAGGCATGACAGCACCTGGGCAATCGGGACACCGACGGCGAACGTCATATGGGCATTCTGGCAGGCCTCTGTCGCCCAGACCTGATCGGTCGGATCGCGATATTTTGACTGCACATATTGCGTGCTGCCGCCGATATAGGCTTCGAGCAATTCGCCCTCAACGCGGCGCGGGATCGATGCCAGTTGATTATATTTCGACCAGAATGCCATGGCCACATCGCGCTCGCGGCCGATGATCGCGGCGCTGATTTCGGCGGCGACCGCTTTCAGCCCGCCGTCCGCATCGAACAGCGGCAGGCGCTCGGTTATCCGCACAGGGTCAATCACCTGCGCCGAAATCTGCTCAAACTTTGCCATTTTTGGGTCCCGCCATGCTGTTACCGAAGTTGGACCCTGCTATCGCGCGAAATGGTTAATCCCGCGTTAGCCAAAGCCGGTTTTTAGCGGAAATCCGGCAAAACTCTTGATCGTGCGCAGGGCAAAGGCGCTGTGCATCGCGGCCACGCCGGGCAGACGGGACAGGCAATGGCGGTGCAGCCGGTCGAAATCGGCGACGTCGCGCGCGGCGACGCGCAACCGGTAATCGGATGCCCCCGACAATAGCTGACATTCCAATATCTCGTCATGCGCCAGCACCGCCGCCTCGAACGCGGTCAGCGCCTCCTCGCTCTGGCTGTGCAGGCTGATGTCGACAAAGACGTCGAGACCCAAGCCCAGCGCGCGCGGGTCGAGCCGCGCGGCATAGCCGGTGATCGTGCCGCCTGCCTCCAGCGCCTTGACGCGGCGGTGGCACGCCGATGGCGACAGGCCGACGCGGTCGCCCAGCACATGGACCGGCAACGGCCCTTCGGCCTGCAGGATGCGCAGCAGATTTTGATCAATGCGGTCCATAATTTCCCGTCATTCTATTCAATGTCAGCATATTATTGCGTTTCAGTGTAAAAGGCGACTGCTATTTGCAACAACATCGCCCTGTGGCGCTGCTATACTGCGGGCCGGACATGCCGACGCGGCCCCCGCCCGTCGGTCAAAGGAGCACGCCATGATCATCGGCACCCCGAAAGAAATCAAGAACCATGAATATCGCGTCGGGCTGACCCCCGAAAGCGCGCGCGAGCTGGTCGCGCACGGCCATACGGTGCTGGTCGAAGCTGGCGCAGGCGGGGGCATCGGCGCGACCGATGACCTGTACCGCGCCGCCGGGGCCGACATTGTCGCGGCTGCGGCGGAGATTTTTGCGCGCGCCGACATGGTGGTCAAGGTCAAGGAACCGCAGCCCGGCGAGCGCGCGATGCTGCGCCCCGGTCAGATCCTCTATACCTATCTCCACCTCGCCCCCGACCCCGACCAGACCCGCGACCTTATGGCGTCGGGCGCGGTGTGCATCGCCTATGAAACCGTCACCAGCCGCCACGGCGGGCTGCCGCTGCTCAAACCGATGAGCCAGGTCGCCGGACGCATGTCGATTCAGGCCGGGGCAACCGCGCTGGAAAAGGCGCACGGCGGGCGCGGCGTGCTGCTGGGCGGCGTCCCCGGCGTGGCCCCGGGCAAGATATGCATCATCGGCGGCGGCGTCGTCGGGTTCAACGCGGCGCAGATGGCGGCGGGGCTGGGCGCCGATGTCACCATCCTCGACCGTGACCCCGAAACGCTCGAACGCGTCGGCACTTTTTTTGAGGCGCGCGCCAAAACGCGGTTCTCGAACAAGGCGAACCTCGCCGAATGCGTGGCCGAGGCTGATCTGGTGATCGGCGCGGTGCTGATCCCCGGCGCCGAAGCGCCCAAGCTGGTCACCCGCGACATGCTGGCGACGATGAAGCCCGGCGCGGTGCTGGTCGACGTTGCGATCGATCAGGGCGGCTGTTTTGAAACCAGCCATGCGACGACCCATGCCGAACCGACCTATGTCGTCGACGGCATCGTCCATTATGCGGTGGCAAACATGCCCGGCGGTGTCGCGCGCACCAGCACCTATGCGCTCAACAATGTCACCCTGCCGCACGCGCTGCGCATTGCCGATCTCGGCTGGAAAAAGGCGCTGGGGGCCGATCCGCATCTGGCGCAGGGGTTGAATGTGTGGGATGGAAAGGTCACATTCGAAGCGGTCGCCAACGCTATCGGGGTCGATTATGTCCCGGCAGAGGCGGCGCTGCGCTGAACGTATCAGGAGTAAGATTGCATGACCGCCAAACCCGGCCCCGACGCGGCACCCGACAGCGAGGATGACGGCGAAGAAAATGAGGTCCTGCGCGAAACCCGCCGGCTGAGCGAGCTCAAGGCCGCCGCCGACAAGGCCGAAGCCGGCGCGGCGGCGAAAGTGGCGGGCGGGCTGAACTGGAAGACGGCAGCTGGCATCGGTATCGGTTCCGCCGCGCTGCTCGCCGCCGTGATCTACGCCAGCCGCAAGAAGGATTGAGCGCGGGAGAAGCGCCCCGCGCGCTTGCATATCGCGCCCTGCGCGCTAAACCGTCCGGCAGCCGCGCGGGTGCGCGTTAACGGGGACCGACATGACAGCCAAGAGTGACAGCACGCGGCCGATTGCGCCGCATTTGCAGGTCTATAAATGGGGCCCCGCGATGTTGGTGTCGATGATGCACCGCATCACCGGCGACGGACTCGCGATTGCGGGCGGGTGCATGCTGCTGTGGTGGCTCGGCGCGCTGGCGACCGGTCCCGACGCCTATGCCAATTTCCTGTCGTGCGTGTGGCTGAAAGCCGAAGGCGCGCCGCTGGCGTGGACCAACTGGGTCGGGCGCGCGGTGCTGATCGGCCTGACCTGGGCGTTTTTCCAGCATATGTTTTCGGGGATGCGCCACCTGCTGCTCGACACCGGTGCGGGCTATGAACTCAAAGCCAACCGCAATTGGTCGATCATCGTGGTGATCGCGGGCCTGTTCGCCACCGCCGCGCTGTGGGGCTATATTTTCGCAAGGGCAATCTGATGGGCAATGGCACGAAATTGGGGCAGGTGCGCGGGCTCGGCTCGGCACAGGCGGGCGCGCATCACTGGTTGCACCAGCGGCTGACCGCGATTGCCAATCTGGCGCTGCTGCTGTGGCTGATTGCCTCGCTGCTGCGCATCGACCTGGGCGATCATGGCGCGGTGACGGCGTGGATGGCGCGGCCTTTGGTCGCGGTGCCGCTGATGCTGATGGTCGCCAGCATCTTTTATCATCTGCGGCTGGGGTTACAGGTGCTGGTCGAGGATTATGTCCATGGCGAAGCGACCAAGCTGCTCGCGCTGGTCGCGCTCAATTTCTATGCCATCGGCGGCGCCGCGTTCGGCATTTTCGCCATTGCCAAAATCGCCTTTACTGCGGGAGGGCCCGTCTGATGGCCGACGCTTACAAGATCATCGACCATGTCTATGACACCGTCGTCGTCGGCGCGGGCGGTTCGGGGCTGCGCGCGACGATGGGCAGCGCCGAGGCGGGCCTGAAAACCGCGTGCATCACCAAAGTGTTCCCGACGCGCAGCCACACCGTCGCGGCACAGGGCGGGATCGCGGCGTCGCTGGGCAATAATTCGCCCGACCATTGGACATGGCACATGTTCGACACGGTCAAGGGGTCCGACTGGCTGGGCGATCAGGACGCGATCGAATATATGGTGCGCGAAGCGCCCGCCGCCGTGTACGAGCTGGAACATGCCGGCGTGCCCTTTTCGCGCAACGCCGACGGCACCATCTATCAGCGTCCGTTCGGCGGCCATATGCAGAATATGGGCGAAGGCCCGCCGGTTCAGCGCACCGCCGCCGCCGCCGACCGCACCGGTCACGCGATGCTGCACGCGCTGTATCAACAATCGCTGAAATATGACGCCGATTTCTTCGTCGAATATTTCGCGCTCGACCTGATCATGGAAGATGGCGTGTGCCGCGGCGTGATGGCGCTGTGCCTCGACGATGGCAGCATCCACCGGTTCCGGTCACAGGCCGTCGTGCTGGCGACCGGCGGTTATGGCCGCGCATATTACACCGCGACCAGCGCCCACACCTGCACCGGCGACGGCGGCGGCATGGCGCTGCGCGCCGGGGTCCCTTTGCAGGATATGGAGTTCGTCCAGTTCCACCCGACCGGCATTTACGGCGCAGGCGTGCTGATCACCGAGGGCGCGCGCGGTGAGGGCGGGTATCTGACCAACAGCGAGGGCGAGCGGTTCATGGAACGCTATGCCCCGTCGGCCAAGGATCTGGCGTCGCGCGATGTCGTGTCGCGCTCGATGGCGCTGGAAATGCGCGCCGGGCGCGGCGTCGGCCCCAAGAAGGATCATATCTACCTCCACCTCGACCATATCGATGCCAAGGTGCTGGCCGAACGGCTGCCCGGCATCACCGAAAGCGGCAAAGTGTTTGCCGGGGTCGATCTGACGCGCCAGCCGCTCCCCGTCTGCCCGACGGTCCATTATAATATGGGCGGCATCCCGACCAATTATCATGGTGAAGTCGTGACGCTGAAAGGTGGCGATCCCGAACATGTTGTGCAGGGGCTGTATGCGGTCGGTGAGGCCGCATGCGTCAGCGTCCATGGCGCGAACCGCTTGGGCTCGAACAGCCTGATCGATCTGGTCGTCTTTGGCCGCGCGACCGGGCATCGGCTGCGTGACACGCTCAAAGCCGGGGCGGCGCAAAAGCCGCTGCCGGGGGATTCGGCCGATCTGGCGCTCGCGCGGCTCGACCATTTCCGCCATGCCAAGGGCGGATCGCCAACCGCGCAAATCCGGCTCGACATGCAGGAAACGATGCAGGCGCATTGCGCGGTGTTCCGCACCGACGATTTGCTGGCAGAGGGCAAGGCGAAACTCGCGGCGACCTATGCCCGGATGGCCGATGTCGGCGTCACCGACCGCAGCCTGATCTGGAACACCGACCTCGTCGAAACGCTCGAACTCGACAATCTGATTTCACAGGCCAGCGTCACCATCCACTGCGCGCACAACCGCAAGGAAAGCCGCGGCGCGCACGCGCACGAGGATTTCCCGAAACGCGATGACAAGGGCTGGATGAAACACTCAATCGCGTGGTTCGACGGCTGGGGCGGCAAAGGCGGCGGCGTGAAAATCGATTACCGCCCGGTCCACGAATATACGATGTCGGACGAGGTCAGCTATATCAAGCCAAAGGCGCGCGTTTATTGAGGGGTTAGCGAATGCCGACTGTCCTGCGAATAGGCGGCTTTCGCTTTCACTTCTTCAGCCACGAACCCGGCGAGCCGCCGCATATCCATATCGACTGCGCTGGGACTGACTGCAAAACCTGGCTTGATCCGGTGTCCGTGGCCCGCAATCGGGGCATGTCGCCGCGCGATTTGGGTCGGGCATTGACTTTGGTCCGTGAAAACAGGATTCTGCTGCAGGAGGCTTGGCATGGCTACTTTGGCATCAACCGCTGACGAACGCGTCGCCGATGTGCGGTTTGACGACGACCGACTGATTGTCGATCTGATGGATGGACGGACCATTGCCGTCCCCGTCGCTTGGTATCCACGCCTGCGCGATGCGACGCCGGTGCAGCGGCTGGTTTGGCAGATTTCCGGTGCTGGCTACGGCATCCACTGGCCCGAAATCGACGAAGACTTGAGCACCGAAGGCCTGTTGCGCGGCGCACCTGCGCCGGGGTGGAAGGCGGCGGCATGAGCCCTGACGACAGGGACCTGAACTCCCCTCCCCATTCGTCACCCCGAACTTGTTTCGGGGTCCATGGCCGGGTCTGTCATCTTTTGCTGCGCTCTCTGAAATGTCGGGCCATGGATGCTGAAACCAGTTCAGCATGACGAGGGTCGTGGGCGTCATGCGGAATCTGGGCAATCCAGAGTTTTTTTAAGGCCTGACAGAGCGTCCCGCCCGGCCCAGCCGGGCCACCAC
>JBEGPL010000228.1:0-4553 GCA_041181445.1 Pseudomonadota bacterium | reverse complement strand
TGAAAATACCGTCGTTGAAATTGCCAACAACTCCAACAAAAACCTAACGTCACCCCGTGCTTGACACGGGGTTAGGCCTTTTAGATTTGGCACCAGCCTGCCCCCACCCCTACAACCCCTGCGCCACCTCCAACACCCCTGCCGCAAAGCAATCCATCGCCGCCTCTCTCTCGTCCGGCCCGCCGATCCCCCAGGCCAGATCGACCACACCGACGCCGCAATCGCGGATGGATTCCATTTTGCCTTTCAGCGTTTCGGGCCCGCCGACGAAATAGGGCTCCAGCACCAGTGGCACCACCGGCGGCCCGCCCAGCGTTTTGTGCTGGATTTGCGCTTGCTCCGCCATTTTCGCGCCAAAGAACGCGCCCATGTCGTCCGCTGCCTTGGCGTCGCTTTCGGCGGCATAGGCGATGCCGCGATAGATGACATGTTCCGGCCCCGGCTGCCATCCGGCTTTTTCGGCTTCGGCGTGGTACAGCTGCACCCAGTTCCGCACGACCTCTGGCGGGGCGAACGAAAAGGCGATGCCCATGCGGCGCGCGGCGGCGAAGCGGACTGATTCGTCGCTGTTGCCCGACCCGAAAATCGGCGGGTGCGGAGTTTGCACGGTCTTTGGCCAGACCGAAACGGTGCTGAACTGATACTCCGCGCCGTCCCAGGCAAAGGGTTCGTCCGATGTCCACGCCTTGACGATCAGGTCGATGCCCTCCTGCGTCATCGCGCGCGTTGCGGCGGCATTGGTATGATAGGTCTGGTGTTCATTGGGCGTGCCGCGCAGGAACAGCACGACCAAGCGCCCGCCGCTGAGCATATCGACCATCGCCAGCTCCTCGGCCAGGCGGACGGGGTTCGACAGCGGCACCAGCGGCCCGAGCAGCGCGATCTTGGCGCGGTGCGTCACCTGAGCCAGCGCGCCCGCCATCACGCACGGGTTGGGCGTCATGATGTACGGCGCGTAATGATGTTCAGAGACGCTGACCCAGTCAAAGCCCAGCGCATCGGCCTTTGTCGCCATTTTCAGACTGTGCTGGAACGAAGCCTGCGCAATGTCGCGGCGGCAATAAGCGGGTTCGGCGGGCCAAATATCCAGCCCCGGGGCGACCCCGTCATACCCGACCATACACAAACTCGAAATCAGCACGCGCCATCCCCCCGAGTGAACAAGCTGCGACATTCGCCTTCGGCCCGGGCAAAACGCCTACCCAAAGAAGGGCGAGCTGCGACAAGCGCGCACTAGGCTATTGATAACGCCACAATAGGCGACGGAGAGCAGGATGAATGTCATGAATAGCAGCGGCTACGCCCTGAGTGCGCAAGACGACCGGGCGATCAGCGCGCTGCTTGTTTCTTATGGATGCGCGATTGACCGACGCGATTGGGAGAAATTGCGCGCATGTTTTTCCGATGATTGCGAATGCGATTATGGCACTTTTGGCAAATGGACGGGGCCCGCGGCGATTGCCCAATATATGAAGCAGGCCCATGCCGAAGTCGGATCAACGCTGCACCGGATCACCAACATTGAAATCGAGATGCGAGGCGGGCAGGTGCATGCGCGATCCTATGTCGATGCGCTGTTGATGCCCGTGAACGCGGGCGGGCCTGTGCATCGCGGCATCGGCTATTATGACGACCAATTGATCCGCACGGGTGCGGGCTGGCGGATAGCACGGCGACGATTCACGTCGGTTTCGCTGGGTTAGGCGGCGTAGAATGGGTACGCTTAGCGGAAAAACGGCCGTCATTACCGGCGCGTCGTCGGGCATTGGCGAAGCGACGGCGCGGATTTTGGCCGGTGCGGGGGCCAGAGTTATGCTGGTGGCGCGGCGCGCGGACCGGCTACAAGGGCTGGCGAACGAGATTGGGAACAACGCATGCTTTCTGGCGCTTGATTTGGCGCAGCCCGACGCCGCACAGGCCCTGCTTGATGCTTCAGTGGCGCAATTGGGCATCATCGACATACTCATCAACAACGCCGGTGTCTTGCGGACCAGTCCTGTCGACACATTCGATCTTGCCGAGCTGGAGCCGATGATCGCAATCAACTATTCGGCGGTCGTGCGCAGCAGCATCCTGTTTGCGAGGGCGATGAAGGCCAATGGCAGCGGCCAGATCGTCAACCTGTCGAGTATCGGCGCGAGCATCACCGCCGCTGGGGCCGGCGTATATGGCGGGCTAAAACGCGCCGTCGATGCGTTCACCGATGTACTGCGGATCGAACTCGCGGGCAGTGGCGTCCGCGTCGGACTGGTCGCGCCGGGCACAACCTCCACCGAAATCTTCGACGACATGAAAGCGAAAGGCCAGCCCGGTTGGGACGAATATGTCCCGCCCATGGTCGGCGACGACATCGCGCGCGCCATCCTGTTCATGTGCGAACAAACGGGCAATGCCAACGCGGCAAGGATGCATATTTACGCAACGTCGGAAGGGTTTTAGGGGGCGGCAGTTTCCGACAAGATTTCGGACGTTGGGCTTCTATTTAGGCTCAAACAAAAGCTGCCATTTCTAGCAGGTCGATAATCTTGAATCCGATATACTCATCTCGCCGGTAGGCACGGCGCGTTTCACTGCTGCGTTTTGACCGATAGTATACGTTCCAATAGCTTGCCACCCGACGCTTGGTCGTGTCCCAGTAGGCCGCATTCTCAACGATAAACACCGCAAGGGTGTGGACATTTTCAGGCGTGAGCGCGGCGGAAATGTCGTCCAAAATCTCTATGATGTACTCGCCGATGAGCGCCACGATGAAAGGAGCTGCCCAAGGCCGCAAATCTGCGAGCAAGTCTAAAGCCGCGCGTTGACGCGCAAAGCCATCATTGCTGCGCGTCTGTAGAGCGCGAGCGAAGAGCCATGCTTCATCGCTGTCAGACAGAAGCAAACGCTCAGAAGCAAAATGCAGCCGAGCTGGTAATAAAACTCGTTGCCCTTTTACATTGAAGTCAAATCGTTCTGTCCATTGCCGTGATGTCAGCAAGCGAGCGACGGCGTTCCCTGCCGATACTGCCTCTAGCCGATACTCCAACGAGAATGCTTCCGCCAACGTTTCCCCATTGAGTTCGGTAAGCATTTCTGTGTCGCTCATTGAGACAATATACGCTGCCGCATAACGTCCGCAATTCGCTTTCTTCCTCTAAATCCGGACACTCAGCTCTCCCCAACAGTCCAGACCTTACCCCTCAATCCAACCGACCATAAGCGCTTAGGTCGAACGCGTCGAACACCACCCCCGCCTGCGCCTTCAACACCCAGGCCGGGTCCATTAGCAAGGCGCGACCGAGGGCTACCAGATCAAACTCAGCGCTTTGAAAGCGACGTGCAACTTCATCCAGATTGTCGATGGCATGCGTCGGTTGTGCAAAGCTAGCCGCGAGTTCTTTGTCGAAGCCGATGCCGCCGACGGTCATTGTCGGTTTGCCGGACAATTTCCTTACCCATCCGGCCAAGCCCATGTCAGAACCGGCAAAGGCGGGCACGGAAAACAGGCGGGTGCTGACGTCGAATAGGTCCACGCCAGCCGCTGCCAAAGTTTCGACAATCACTGCCAGCTCGTCAGGTGTCTCCGCCAGCTTTGCCTCATAATCCTGCAACTTCCATTGCGAGATACGAAACAGGATCGGGAAATCTGGGCCGACTTCGGCACGGATGGCCTTGACCAGTTCGGCGGCGAATCGTGTGCGCGAGAGGATGTTCCCGCCATAGCCATCATCGCGGCTATTGGACCCCGCCCACATGAAGCTGTCGATCAGATAGCCATGTGCGCCATGCAGCGCGATGCCGTCAAAACCCAATGCCTTTGCATTGGCGGCGCTGCGCACAAAGGCGGCGATGATATCGGCGATCTCGGTCTCGCTCATGTCATTCGCGTGCATCGATTTGGCGTCCGGATGCGGCGGCGTACCTTCGGCACGCAATCCGCCCATGTGCCAAAGCTGCGGGATGATTTTGCCGCCTGCGCTGTGAACGCTGTCCACGACCCTGCGCCAACCGGCGAGTGCCGCATCACCATGCAGGACAGGAATATTTTCCTCCCCCATCGATCCGTGGCCGATTGCCGACGGGTGGTCGACGCCCACCCCTTCCGTGATTATCAAGCCGACCTTTGCCATGGCCCGGCGCACGTAATAGCACGCCACATTTTCTCCCGGGACGCCATCTGGCGAAAACTGCCGCGTCATCGGCGACATGACAAACCGGTTTTCGAGCGTCAGTGGCCCGCAGGCAAAGGGGTCGAACAGCGGCGCAAGCGCAGCCCGCATCAAACCGCAACCAGCTTCAGCGCCGATTGCGGACAGGCGTCCGCACCCTCCTGTGCCAGTGCCTCCATGCCGTCCGGAACGATGTCGTTCTCGACATAGACCATCCCGTTTTCGTCGAGCTTGTAAACGTCGGGACAGATGTCCGCGCACACGCCGTAACCGCAACATGCGGGCTTGTTGATGACGACCTTGAATTTGCCCTGATCCGCCATGTCCTTCTCCTGCGATTCTGTTTTTTGCACATTACATCTTGAACAGTTTTCATACAATATGTATAACACACTTCAACGCGAA
>JBEGPL010000227.1:0-2570 GCA_041181445.1 Pseudomonadota bacterium | reverse complement strand
CGGCCAGCTTCAAATATCCGGCATGGACGCTGGGTGTTGATTACCGTGTCAGTGAACAATTGTTCCTTTATGCCAAGACCAGCGGCGCTTCGATGTCCGGCGGGTTCAACTCGCGGTTCGTGCCAGCCCCGTTCACTCAGCAGTTCGAGCCTGAAAAAGTGCGCGATGCCGAATTCGGCTTCAAGGGCGATTTCCTTGACCGCCGACTGCGGACCAACATGGCCTTTTTCTATGCCAAGCAATCCAATGTTCAGCGCATCGTCAACGCGCTCGTCGGCACGACGCTGACCCAGTTTGTGACCAATACGGGCAAAGTGGACGCAAAGGGGTTTGAATTTGAAGGCACCGCGCTGCCGTGGGATGGCATGGAACTGACCGGCAGCCTGTCGTATCTGGACGCCAAATATGTCAAGGGAAGCCGCACCGAAAATCAGGGGACGGCGCTCGTGCCCATCCTGGTCGACCGGTCCGGCGAGCCGGTGACACAGGCCCCGAAATGGACGTGGAACATTGGCGCGACCCAAACATTTGAAACGTCGCTGGGTGATGTTTCAGTGCACGCCGACTATGCCTATATTGCCGACCGCGCGATGGATGCGGCAACCGCAAAAACCATCGCACAGGGCGGCACACAGGCAAACATCGACGCGACGGCGATCGCCAATGCGGCGTCGATCGTCCAGGGATATGGTCTGCTCAATGGCCGGATCGCAATCGACCTGGAAAGCCCGAACATCGAACTGGCGATCTGGGGCCGCAACCTGCTGGATCAGCCCTGGTTTACCAACGTGTTCAACAATTACACCGGTCTGGGCGCGACCGTTCAATATCAGGGTGCCCCGCGCACCTATGGTGCCTCAGTGACGGTCAAGTTCTGATCCCATCGGATCAGACGTGAATTAGCCAACTGGCCGCTCCCCAAATCGGGGGGGCGGCCATTTTCTTGGTTCTTAAAATGCCATGATGGCCATGTTGGTTTCGGGGTCCACCGCGAACGAGAGATGTTCCAGAAACGAATACCATTTGTCCCCAGACTTGCGCATGCAATCGCTTTGCCGCAGCGCGAGTTTTTGGGTGCTGCCGTCTTTCATCTTCAGCGTGATCCGTTGTGTATCGAGCTGGACACCGAAGACGCCGTCTGAATCGACGACGAAATTTGGCATTTCCAGTTTGATGTCGGTGTAACTGTTCATGATCGCGGCATAATGGGCGCGGACTTCGCCCATTCCGCGCAGGTTGCTGGCAAAACTGTCATAGACCAGCAGATCGTCGCCGGGTCCGTAATAGCCCATCAACATATCGAGGCTGGTCGACGCACCGCCGACATCCATCCACGTCCGGATCGCCGCCTTTGCCTCGTCGGGTGTGGAGGCGGGGCCGGGCAGGGGGTCCTTGGACCAGGTAATTGCGCCGCGGGCGTTGACCGGGCCATCCTGAATCGCCGCGCCGGTCTTGGGATCTATCGGCAAGGAAATGTGCTGCTGCACAATTTTCCATTCATCACCGATCTTTTTGAATGCGTCGAGCTGCCGCACGCTCAGCGACATTTTCGTGCCATTTTTCAAAACGGCATCAAATTCAATCTGCGACGCCGCGCACGCGAAATTGCCATTGGTCGCGACATTCATTTCCGCAATTTTGTGCGTCATCGTTTCGATGGACGCCATTTGCGGCGCGAAACCGGCATAGATTTGATCGCGGCCCTTGTAGATGCCCGGGGCATAGACATCGAGCACGGTCGCATCGTCGGCATAATAGCCGATCAGCTTGTCCATGTTGGTTACGGTGGCCATCGTCGTTTCGATATCTTTGATCGCGGCAACGTCGGTGGGTGCATTGAACGTCGTCGGCTTTTCGGCATGTGTGCACGATGACAAAATGGCCATGCATGAAACCATTGATGCCATCGCCGCTTGCGTCTTGAATCTCGCCATGATCGTCTCCCTTGCTGAACGATCGAAGCTAGCAACGCGGAAAATTCGTGTCCCTGCCCGGGGGCAGGTCGCGCCAGCCGGAAAACCCGCAAACTGATGCGGGTTCGAAACAACGGCGGTGACGTGTGACCGAAACGCAGCGATCAATCATCCTGAACGGCGACATGGACCGCAAGGTTTTTGGCTGGCTTGAAAGCCATTTGGGCCCGGTGACCCGGTTTGCACCGCACGCCCGCTGGCGCACCGGCTGGGATGCCGAAGTATCGCGCGACGGAGCGTTGCTTGCGCTCTATATTCGCGGCCCGCGCGGTGAAAATTATACGTCCCCGATCAATATGGCGCAGGAAGCGGCGATCCACCGCGCTTATCTGGCAAATGGGATCAAGGTGCCGCAGGTCATCGGTCTCATCGACGATCCCGAGGCGCTGGTGCTGGAGCGCATCCCCGGAATGATCAACACCGGCAGCATCGCCGATGGCGGCACGCAGAAAAAGGTGCGCGAAGACTTTGTGGATATCATGGCGGCCATCCACCGCTTGCCGCCGAACGCATTTGCCGAAGTCGGGCTGGACGTGCCAGAGGGCGCCGATGCGGTGTCGCGCAACCTGTATGCCGCGTCCGAGGCGATCTTTGACC
>JBEGPL010000226.1:0-9721 GCA_041181445.1 Pseudomonadota bacterium | reverse complement strand
GGTCAGCCCGTTCCACGACGCGGTGATCGACCGGTGCAAATGGCCGCAGATTAGCCCGCGCACCTGGCCATGCCCCGCAATCGTGTCGGCAAAGCGCGCAACCCATGGCTCGCGGTGGTCGGTGTTCATCCATTCCAGCCCGACCTCGACCGGCGGATGGTGCATGACGATATAGGTCGGCGTGCCGGGTTTCTCGTTCAGCCGGTCGCTCAGCCAGCGCGCGCGCACCTCGCAAAAGGCGCCGCCGTGGCGCCCGACCTCCAGCGTATCGAGGGTGATCAGCCGCATTTCGGGCAGATCGACGACATATTGGACAAAGCCATCGTCGTCGGTCAGCCCCGGAAAATGGCGCGAAAAGGCATCGCGCATGTCGTGATTGCCGACACTGGGGTAAACCGGAAAAGGACAGCGCGACAATGCGGTTGCCAGCCGCCGGTAACTGTCGGGGTCGCCGCGGTCGGTGATGTCACCGGTGGCGAGCAACAGGTCGGGCCGGTTCGGCCCCTCGATCAGCCGGTCGAGCACGGCGTCGAGCCGCTTGCGATTATATTCGTCGGGATTGCCGGGTTCAAAGCCGATATGGACATCGGTGATTTGTGCAATCAACATGTCGCCCCGCCCTCCGCGTCAAAGCGCGCGACCCTGATCGCTGCCGCTGTTATCATCCGCCGCCCGCGCGGTGCCAAGACTTATCGCCCACTTGGCGGAAAGACGCAATGTACAGGCTGGATGGCGGCAATGCTGTGATGTCGCGCACATCGGTGCGGCGGACCTTGGGTTCCCACGGCGCGCTGCCGTCGGCATGATATTCGTGGCACATCGCACAACTCGACACGGTCGGGTTTCTGACCACTTGGATTGCCGGATCGGTCTGACCGCTTTCGCCGACATGACATGTGCGGCAATTCTTTACATCGGGGACCAGCAGGTCGGACGCGGCGCGCGAGCCCGATGCGTCATGGCAATCGGTGCACTTAAATGTGTCGTGCTTGTTGTGCGTGAACCAGCCCTTGGTGAAATAACGGTCGGCCTGATGCACCTTCATCACCCGCCAGTCGTTGCCCGATGCCGGGGCAAAGATGGTGTGGCAGTCATAACAGGCGCCGCCCTTTGAAAAGACCGCCGCGACGGCGTCGCTGGCGCGGGTCGGGCGCACCGCGACTTCGCGGAAATAGATGTTGTACACCGCGCCCTCGGCAAATTGCCCCGGCCGCCGCCGCGCCATGCCGCCCAGTTCGATCGGGCGCGCGGGCGGCGTCGAGCGGTAATATGCCGACAGGTCGGCAATCACCTGCGCGGGCTCGCCGTGGCGGAGTGTGCGCCTTGTCCCGCCAATTTCCTCAAAGGTCAGGCTGTGGCACATGGCGCATTGCTTTTCCATGTCGACCGGCTGGAACCGGACGCCATCGGGCGTTGCGACATGGCAATCGCCGCATTGCAGCCCCTTGCCCCCTGCCGCCGATTCAAAACGATATTGCCCCGACAGCGACATCGCCATCCGCGCCACGCCGCCGCCGGCTTTCAGGTGGACATCGTGCGGGAATTTCAACCCGCTGAGATCAGCCGGCCGGGCATCGAAGGATATGCGCGCATAAGCGGGCTTTGCGCCCGGCGCGATCATCACGCGCGGTTTGAACTGCGGATGCGACGCGCCGAAATCGCCCGCGTCGCCAAGCGCGGTTTTCAGCCCGGCGGTGCCCAGCCGCGCCGCCATGCCTTCGTGACAGGTGCTGCAAAATTGCTGCGGCGTCGGCGGCATCGCGCCCGCGCCTTCATGTTCGGTGTGACATGCGACGCAGCGGCCCTTCGGTTTGTTGAACGACTCGGCAAAGCTGGCGAGCACGCGTTCACCGCGCCCCGGCGGGGCCTGTGCGGCGAGCAACCGCGCGGTCGGCACATCGGCATGGTCGAACCCGTGGCTGTCGTCGTGGCACGCGACGCACGCGCTGTCGCGCACCGCGACAAAGGCCTGGACGTGGCACGACTGGCAATCATCCTTCAGCTTGGCATGGCCCTTGGACAAGGCCCCCGACGACCATGCGCTGTCGGCATGGAACCCTTCGGGCCGCTCGTCGACACCCTGATAGCTGCGAAAGGCCCAGATCGGCCCAACCAGAAACGCCAGCAGCACCAGCGCGGCAAAGGCCCACGCCCCCAATCGCTTGCCGCCAAACACCGTGCCTTGCAGCGAGAATGATCGGGCTTCGTCGCGGTCTTTTGCCGCTTCGGACAATTCGCCGATGCGCTGTGCGGTCAGGATGATCGCGTCGCCCTCGCGCCCGATGGTCAGCCGGTGGCTGCCAAAGCGCAGCTCGCCGCCCGACTGGCTGTCGACATCGGCCACCGTCGCCGACCGGCCGTTGAGGTCGAACCCCAGCCCGTCCTCGGCGGCGATATGCACGCTGCGGCCATCGGCGCTGCTGATCGTCGCATGGAGCGGATTGACCGCCAGATCCTCGATCTGGATGCCATTTTCCGCCGCGCGGCCCAGCGTCAGCCGGTCACCGTCCAGCGCCGTGTCGCGTGCAATCTCGCGGCCCGAATTGGTGGTCGAAATGCGGCGGAGGATGAATGTCACAGCGCCGCCCCCTACCAATAGAAAAAGACGCTGACGATGTGCGCGGCGAGCGCCGCGATCAGCGCAAAGGTCATCGGCACATGGACATAGAGCCAGATTTCGAGCAGCGCGCGCAGCCGCAAATGCCGCCGCAGCCGCCCGAGTGCCGCGACCTTGCTGTCGAGCAAAGTTTCGACCTTTGCCCGCGCACCCGCATCGCCGCCCGACCCCGCCGCGATCACCCGCCGCGCCGCCGCCGTGGCGCAGCCGGGATAGGCGCCGCTGATCCGGCGCAACAGACCGCCCGCAAACGGGTCCTGATCGAGCGACAATTTGACCGCCGCCGCATCGGCAGGGGGCAACGGCTGGCCCGCTTCGTGCAATTGCCGGTCAAAGGCGCGGATCGCCTCCAGCATCTGCATCTGCGTCATTTCCTCGCGGTTGTTCGACAGCGCGGCGGGCAGCATCGCATAAACGGTCACGCCATAGATCCCCGACACGATCACCAGCATCATCAGCGCCCACGCCAGCGTGTGGACGTTCCACCCCAGCTGGAACCCGGTGTGCCAGGTGCCGATGATGACCAGGCTGAGCCCAAGGTAAACATGCGCCGATGTCCATGCCTTCAACGACCAGAAGTTGCGCGTCATCCGCCGTTTGCGATAGCCCAGCAGCGTGAGCCACAGGATCAACAGCGCGCCGATGGTGCCCAGCGTATAGCCCAGCCAGCTGCCACCATTGTGGCGCGGGCTGACGTCGACCAGCGCATAGGTGACGATGACGATCAGGCACAGCGCGACCGCGATTTTCAGCCAGCGGAAATTGGCGTGGCGCAAGAATCCTTCGTGCAGCTTTTCGCGCACGCGTTCGGTTTGCGCGGCGGTCTTGCGCGCGCCGCCGCGTTTGAACAGCGACGCCATCAGCTGCCTCCCCCGCCCAGCCGCGCGACGCCCAGAAACTCCTCGGGCGACACGCGGATCGCCGCGCCGGTGGGACAGGCGCGCACGCACGCCGGTCCACCCTTGATGCCCGAACACATGTCGCACTTGATGGCCTTGGTGCGCGGCTTGATGCCCGCAGGCGAATTGGCCTTGACCCATTTCGCCGTCGGCTCACCCGGCCCCGGTCCGCGCCCGAGAAGCAGCCATTGCAGCAGCCCGGGCTTGGGCGGCGGCACCGCCTCCATCCGGATGACGCCATAGGGGCAGTTGCGCTTGCAATTGCCGCACCCGATGCACGTATCCTCGATAAACACTTCGCCGTCGGGGCCGCGCTGGATGGCGTTGGGCGGGCAATCGGCCATGCAATGCGGATGTTCGCAGTGGCGGCAACTGGTCGGCACATGCAGATGGGCATAGGTGCGCCCTGCCTCGCGGTCGAGCCGCGACAGGCCGTCGTGGCTGTCGGCGCAGGCTTTTTCGCAATTGTCACAGCCGACGCACAGATTTTCGTCGATCAGCAGCGCGTCGGTCGCCTCGCCCATGCCGTTTTCGACCAGAAATTTCGCGGTTTCGGAATAAAGGTCGACGGCGCCGGAAAAATCCGCCTTGCGGCTTTCGATAAAGTCGTTGAGTTTCTTGCGCGAGTCCATCTCCGCTTCGGCGGCGGCCGCGACTGCGGGCTTGGCGGCGAGCAAGGCGCGGAAATCGCTGCCCTTGAATTTGATGACTTCGGATTTGACCGCCGCCTTCACCGTCGCGTTGCGCCGCCCGCCGCCGAGCACCGCCATTTCGCCGACGTACGACCCGGCGGGCAGGTAGCGCAGGAACACCGGCTTGCCGCCGATGTCCTTTTCGACCGCCATCGACCCCGACCGGATGACATAGATATCGTCACCCTCGTCCCCCTCGGTCAAGATCGCCTCGCCGCGGCCGACGGTAACCACCTTGGCATCGTCCAAAATGGCGGTCAGGTCGGCGCCGGTCAGCCCCGATTTGAAAATCTGGAGCAATTGCCGTTCCAGACTGATCCGCGTGATCGCGCGCTTTGCCGTCGGCACCGACGACATGAGTTTCAGCGCCGCTGTGCGCGATATTTCGACGAAGATACTGTCCTCGGCCGCCTTGACCGTCGCGCCGCGCGGTCGTCCCGAAATCAGCCCGACCTCGCCAAATATCGACCCGGTTTCGACGCCCACGGTGATCGACGGATCGGTCGGACTGACCTCCACCAACGCCGATCCCTGTGCGATCGCGAACAGCGACGATCCGGGTTCGTTGCGGGTGAACACCCGATCATTTTTGCCATAGGCGCGCGCGTCCGAATCGAGCATGAATTCGCGCAGTTGCAGCGTCGTCATGCCGTTCAATATGGTCACATTGTCGCGCAGGAAGGCCAGCCACTCCTCGACCGACCGGTTGCCGGGCAGCCCGGCAAATTTCGCCACCAGCAAGGGTTCGTCGGCGGGTTTCAGCGACGTGTTGCCGTTGATGAACTCGATGACGTCATAGCCCTGATTCATGCAATGTTTGATCAGCGGATAGCCCGCGAGCGCGCCGATGACAAAAATGCCCGGTGCGGTCGATTCGAACTGCGCCGACAGGGTTGGAAAGGCCAGCCGGTCGCTGCTGGCGAATTCGATGCCGCAACCCTCGACAAAGGCGCGGGGCGGGGCCGAACCGATGCGCGCGATGATCCGGTCACAGCGGATGCGTTCCTCGCCGTTGGCGGTGCTGAGCGTCACCCAGCCGGGCTCGATCGCCTTTGTTTCGGTTTCATAACGGATGGTCAGCTTTTTCTCGTCATGGTCGGCGACCAGCGCCTTGGCATTGGGTTCTTTGGCGGTCGGAAAACTTTCCGCCGCCGTGCCCGATTGCGGGGCGCGGTTCAGGATGGTGACGACATTGCCCTGCGCCGGATCCTCGGCCAGTCCGCGCGCATTTTCGATGCCCGCGTCGCCGGTGCCGACGACCAATATATGTTCGTCCAAAATCGCATAGGGATCGTCGAGCTGATAGGTGACATGCGGCAGTTCATAGCCCGGACAGCGCATCAGGTTCGGGTTGCCCTGTGTCCCGATGGCCAGCACGACAGTGTCGGCGATGATCACGTCGCCATTGGTCAGCGTGATGGCATAGGGCGGCGCGTGGCGTTGCACTTCGGTCGTGGTCGTCGAACCGTCGCGCGCGCGGCTGACGATGTGCTGGATCGACCCAGGGATAGGGTCGCCGGTGCCTTTGATCGATTTGACGTCGGCGTTATATTTGACCTGCACGCCGATGTCGGCCGTGCGCTGGTCCCAGCCGTTCAAAATATCTTCGCGCTTGCCCGCGTCAAATTCCTGATCCGACCGCAGCACCAGTTGTGACGGCGTGGCCATCACATGTTTGCCCTTTTGATATTTATAGATGGTGTCGGACAGATGGTCCGTCTTTTCGAGCAGGACGTGCGGGATTTTCAGCGCCGCCGCGCGCGCCGCCGCGCTCAGCCCCGCCGGGCCCGAACCGACAATCGCGATCCGCACCGCGTCGCTCATGGCCGGCGGCATCGCGTGGCCATCGTCCCTGTGACTATTGCCAAGGTCGGCGGATTCAATCGTGCGCGCATCAATCCTCCCTGCACCTTGTTAGGACAAGGCGTGACCGGATGCGACCCCAAGTTTTTGCTTTATTATGCCTGCGCTATGCCCGCAAAGGATCGGCAACGTCAACCACCGCGGACGGCGCGGGCAGCGCCATGTGCGGGACAAAGGCCGACCAACCGTCGGGACCCAGACGTTCGATCGGGGTGAAGCGCGCCTTATAGGCCATCCGCCGCGATCCTTCGATCCAATAGCCCAGGTAAACATAGGGCAGGTCGGCCTTGGACGCGCGGGCGATATGGTCGAGGATGATATAGGTGCCCAGCCCCGAACGCAGCGGATGATCGGCATCGAAAAAACTATAGATCATCGACAGGCCGTCGCGGTGCCGGTCGGTCAGGCAGCATCCGACCAGCCGCCCCGGGCGGCCGCCAACCGAGGGTTCGCGATATTCGACGACATAGCTGTCGACCGTGGTCTGTTCGACCATGTCGGCATAATCCTGTTCGTCCATGTCGGCCATGCCGCCGTCGGGGTGGCGCGTCGACAGGTAACGGCGCAGCAATTCATATTGTTCCTCGGTCGCCCACGGCTTTTTCGCGCTGATCAACAGGTCGGCGTTGGTGCGCATGTTGCGCCGCTGCGACCCGCTGGCGTCAAATTCATGCGCGCGCACGCGCACCGAGATACACGCCGAACAGCTCTGGCAACTGGGGCGATAGGCGACATTCTGGCTGCGGCGAAACCCGATGCGGCCCAGCGCGTCGTTCAATTCAACGGCGTTCGGTCCGCCCAGTTCGGTGAACACCTTGCGCTCGCTCTGCCCCGGCAAATAGGGGCAGGGCGCCGGGCTGGTGACAAAAAATCGTGGAAAACGAAAGGGTGCCGACACGTGCGCTCTCAACCTTGTTGCAGGCCCGTCGTTGCCAGTGTGGCACCGCGGGCGAGTCCCGTTGACCCGTTATGCAGCGGCGGCGCGCTGGTGCAAAGCCCATTTACCAATGTTTATGCGCGCGCACCCCGGCGCGGAGGGGACTTAACCATATCCTTTCAGTTCGTCGCCGGTCAGCGTCGCAACATGGAGCACATTGGTCGACCCCGGGGTGCCAAAGGGCACGCCCGCCATCATCACCAGTTTCGACCCGGCCTTGCCCGCGCCGTGGCGCAGCGCCATGCGCTTGCCCTTGGCGATCATTTCTTCAAAGCTGCCGATATCCTTGGTCCGCACCGCGTGCGCGCCCCACAGCAGACCCATCCGCCGCGCCGCGTCCATTTTCGGGGTCAGCACAAGGAGCGGCGCGCCGGGGCGTTCGCGCGCCACCCGCCGCGCGGTTGATCCCGACGCGGTGAAACAGATGATCGCGTCGGCGGCGATGGTTTCGATGATGCTGCCCGCCGCCTCGGACAGCGCGTCGGCGGTGGTCGCGTCGGGCTTGGTTTCGGTAAAATGCAGCCGCCGGAAATAATCGGGGTCGCCCTCCACCGAACGCGCGATACTGTCCATCATCGTCACCGCCTCGATCGGCCACGCCCCCGCCGCCGTTTCGGCCGACAGCATGATCGCGTCGGCGCCGTCATAAATGGCGTTGGCGACGTCGGACACTTCGGCGCGCGTTGGCGAGGGCGACTGAATCATCGATTCGAGCATCTGGGTCGCCACGACGACCGGCTTTCCCATCCGCCGCGCGGTCGCGACGATCCGCTTTTGCAGCGGCGGCACGGCTTCGGGCGGCAATTCGACGCCCAGGTCGCCGCGTGCAACCATCGCCGCGTCGGCGAGTTCCAGGATTTCCTCCAGCCGCGCCACGCCCGACGGCTTTTCAAATTTCACCAGCAACGCCGCCCTGCCGCCGATCAGGCTGCGCGCCTCCGCCACATCCTCCGGCCGCTGAACAAATGACAGCGCGATCCAGTCGACATGCTGTTCCAGCGCGAACGCCAGATCGCGGCGGTCCTTTTCGGTCAGCGCCGCCAGCGGCACCACCACGTCGGGCACGTTGACACCCTTGCGGTCGGAAATGTTGCCGCCAACTTCCACCACCGTGTCGATCGTGTCGGCGGTGACGCTTTGCACGCGCAGCACCAGCTTGCCATCGTCGATCAACAGCCGCGCGCCCGGTTCGAGCGCGGCGAACAATTCGGGGTGCGGCAATTGCACCCGCGCCGCATCGCCCGCCGCCGGATTGCTGTCGAGCCGGAATGGCGCGCCGACGTCGAGCATCACCGGACCCTTGGCAAAGGCCCCGACGCGCAGCTTTGGCCCCTGCAGATCGACCAATATGGTCGAGGGCCGCCCGGTTTCCTTTTCCAGCGCGCGGATCGCGGCGATGACGTTGGCGTGGCCGCTATGGTCGCCGTGGCTCATGTTGACGCGGAACGCGTCAGCCCCGGCATGGAACAGCCGCGAAATCATCTCGGGTGTGCAACTGGCGGGACCGAGCGTCGCCAAAATGCGGACTTTGCGCTGGCGGGGAACAAATGCTGCGGCCAAGATCATGTCCAATAATGAAGGGGAAACCCGGCGGCCTGAATGGCCCACCCCTTGGCATATGGCAAGGGCGTGCATAGCTATTCATGCAGCCCCGCAGGAGAGATTCGCCGATGACCCGCGAAATTGACCAGATTGACGACGCCGTCGCCGCCGCCGCATTCCGGCGGCTGGTGAAACATCTGCAACACCGGCGGGACGCGGCGAACATCGACCTGATGGGGCTGGCGGGATTTTGCCGAAACTGCCTGGCCGACTGGATCATGGATGCCGATGCCAGCCTCGACAAGGACGGCGCGCGCCGCATCATCCACGGCATGGACAGTGCGGCGTGGAAAGCCACCCAGCCGCCCGCGACAACCGAACAATTGGCAAGGATGGAAGAAAGCGTGGCGAAGAACGCCGGTCATGGCTAGGGGAAGCGCTTCCCGATTCTTGCCTTATCCAAACCGGAGCCAAACATGAGCGAAGCCACCACCACCGACCAGCAACTGCGCCTGTTCATCGAGCGCATCGAGCGTCTGGAGGAAGAGAAGAAAGGCATCGCCGACGACATCCGCGACACATATTCCGAAGCCAAGAGCCAAGGGTATGACGCGAAAATCATGCGCCAGATCGTCCGGCTGCGCAAATTGCCGCCGCACGACCGCAAGGAAATGGAAGCCATTCTGGATGTCTATAAATCGGCACTCGGGATCGAATGAACGCAAGGAGCACCCCATGATCATCACCACCACCGCAACCGTCGAAGGCCATCCGGTCCGCGAATATCGCGGCATCGTCACCGGCGAAGTCATTGTCGGCGCCAACATCTTCAAGGATTTGTTCGCCAGCATCCGCGACATCGTCGGCGGTCGTTCGGGCGCGTATGAGGGCGCGCTGCGCGACGCACGCGAACAGGCGTTCCGCGAACTCGAAGCCGAAGCCCATGCGGTCGGCGCCAATGCGGTGATCGGCGTCGACATCGATTATGAAGTCATCGGCCAGAACGGGTCGATGCTGATGGTGTCGGTCAGCGGGACGGCTGTGACAATCTGACAGCATCGCAACGCCGCGTGCGCCATGGTTGCCACGCCGTCCGGTGCTGGTTAGAGGACGCGCGACAATCATTCCTTTTGGGGAGGACAGGCCGTGGCCGGCCATAGCAAATTCAAGA
>JBEGPL010000225.1:0-2993 GCA_041181445.1 Pseudomonadota bacterium | reverse complement strand
GATGTCGAACGGCAGGCCGAGCAAGGCTTCGGACATGACGCTGCATTCCAGGTGCCACCCCGGCGCGCCTTTGCCCCAGGGGCTGTCCCACTCCATCTGGCGCGTTTCGCCCGGCGGGGTGGTGCGCCAGATCGCGAAGTCGGCGGCGTGGCGTTTGCCGTCGACGGCCTCGATCCGGCTTTCGCCCTCATCCGTCCGCGCCCGCGCGAGCGCGCCATAATCGGCGACCGTCGACGTGTCGAAATAAAGCCCGCTGTCCAATTGATAGCAATGCCGGTCGGCGATGCTTTTGGCGAAGTCGATCATCGCGGGGACATAGTCGGTGGCGATCGACCAGTGCGCGGGTGCGCGGCAGTTCAGCGCCTTATGATCGTCCCAATAGGCCTGAGTATAATGGCGCGCGATGTCCCAGATCGATTGCGCCTTTTCCGCCGCCATTTTCTCCAGCTTGTCTTCGCCGTCGTCGCCGTCGTCGGTCAGGTGGCCGACGTCGGTGATGTTGATGACGTGGGTGAGACGATAGCCTTTGTAGCTGAGCACGCGGCCCAGCGTGTCGGCAAAGACATAGGCGCGCATATTGCCGATGTGCGGGTAATTATAGACCGTCGGGCCGCAGCTATAGACGCGCGCTTCACCCGGGTGGACGGGGACGAACGGTTCGGTCTGCCGCGTCAGGCTGTTAAACAGGCGAAGTTCACTCATGCCCTGCGCCTTGCCCCGATGCGGGGGGGCGCGTCAACTATTCCCCCGCGTCCTCTTCATCCTCATCCTTCTCGGGCACGATCCACAGGTCGTCGTTGCCCGCGCCGGTGACCGGGTCGTCGAGCAAAGGCTCGCCCGCCAGCGGGTCGATATCGCGCAGTTCGATCAGGGTGGTCAGGAAGAAATTGTCGCCGCTGCCGCCGTCGCCCTTGACCGGCCCCTTGATCACGTCCTGAATCGGCGTGCCGGGGATCACCTCGACGCACGCCGCCGGATTGTTGATGAAACAGCCGTTGACGGTTGACAATATATCATAGGGGCGGATGCCGCCCGGGATCGCGGCACTGGCCGGAAAACTGATCAGCGGCACGACATTGCGGCCGGTGACGGTCAGCCCGGCCGCATCGATGTTCACGCCGTTGATGACGATATTATACCCCGGCGTCAGCCCGGTGATCGCAAAGCCGCCCGCGCCGAACGTAAAGCCGCGTCGGTCGTCGAACCGCACGCTGGTGCCGCTGTTCTGAATATAGAGGCCGTTGGTCACGGTGGCGCTGATGCCGCGTGCGCGCAGTGCCCCCTGCGGGTCGGTCAGTCCGTCGCTCAGCGCCAGCCGGTCGTCGATCGCGGCCATATTGTCGGTCGCGACCAGCGCGCCGACATCGGTTATCGCTTGCGGCGTCGCGACGATGATATCGTCCGACCGCATTTGCAAGATGCCGCCCAGCGCCGTGCCGGTGCCGCGCAGGTCGATGCTGCCGCTGCCGCGGATAACCTCCAGCGCGTCGTTGGCGATCAGTTGCAACCGGTTCGCGTCGGTCATGCTGGTCATTGTGACCGCGCCGATGACGCGCGCCTTGCCCGTCGTTTGCAGCGTGAGCGCGCCGGTGGGGCCCAGCTGTCCGCCCGCCGCGCCGCCGCCGGTGAAGGCAAAGGTATCGATGATCAGGTCGGGCGGCGCGGCGCTGCCCACGCTGGCCGAACCGATGGCCGTCACTTTGGGGGCGGTGACGGTGACGTTCGCCCCGAAAATGCGCGCCATTTCGGCGGCGCTGATGCTGTATCCGCTGGGGTTGCCCGCGCCGCCAATATATGTGCGGCGGTTGGCGTCGTTATTGGTCAGGCTGATTCCCGTTGTTGTCCCTGATGTGCCAATGCGCGCTGTCGCGCCAATGGCGATGTCGGACGAGGCAAAGGCGACGCTGGTTCCGGTGACGATGCCGCTGATCGAAATCAGCCCGGGCGCGGTGCCGGTCAGCGATGTTGCTGCGTTGACGCTGCCGAGCGACAGCGCGCCGGTCGTGGCGTTCAGCGTGACGCTGCCGCCGGTCGACTGGACCGCGCCCGTGGCGGTTATTGACCCGCCGGTCAGGCTGAGCGCGCCGCCCGAGGTCAGCGCGCCCGACGATGTCACCGCGCCGGTGGACGTCCCGGTCAGCGTCGTCGCGGCGGTCACGCCCGCGAGGGACAGCGGGCCATTTGTGGCGTTCAGCGTCACGCCGCCGCCGGTCGACTGGACCAGGCCGCTGGTCGAAACCCCTGTGCCGGTGATCGCAATCGCGCCGGGTGCACTCGCGCTCACGCCGCTGATCGCGCCGCTGGTGGCCGCGCCGTTGGTGGGGTTGATCCCCGGCGTCGATGTCAAGGTGATTGTGGTCCCCGCGCTCACAGCGTTGAACAGCGTCCCGCCGCTGATCACCCGGACAAATCCCCCCGCAGTCGAATTGCCCAGGTCGGTGCCACCGCTGGTGGTGATGTCGATGTCGCCGCCGGTGATGATCGAGTTCAAACCGGTGGCAAAGCTGCCCGCCGTGGCGGTCAAATTGCGCGCCGCTTCGGCATGGATGACGTTGACCGCCGCGCCCGGCGCGGTAATCACGATGTTGCGGCCGTCGCCTTCGGTGTCGGGGCCCGCCGCGCCGCTGCGCGTGTCGAGCGTGCCCAGCGTCATCGTGCCGCCGGTCAGGCGGATGTCGTCGGTGGCAAAGATGTTCGCCGCCGAAATCGGCCCGCCCGCGGTGATCGTGACGTCATTGCCAAGCGCGTTGACCAGCGTCGCCGCGCCCGCCGACAATATGGTGAGGCCGCTGTCGGCGCGGAATGTGCCGCCGCTGACCGACCCCGTTTGCGATTGGACCAGCAGGCTGCCCGCGTTGATGATGCTCGACGGCGATCCGACGACATTGCCGCCCGAGATCAGGCTGGCCGCGCCGGTCACCGCAACGGTCGGGTCATCCGCGCCGCCGCCGGTGGACAGCAGGACGATCTGCTCGGCGGCATTGACGGTCAAG
>JBEGPL010000224.1:0-7773 GCA_041181445.1 Pseudomonadota bacterium | reverse complement strand
TCACCGTCGCAAAGCCCCAGACGGGCAGGCGGCCCGGCGCATCGCTGTCGGCGAAAAAATCCCAATAGCCCTTGTCATTGCCGAACAGGCCCATCGGCTTGCCGAGCACGGCATAGGTGATGTTGTTCGCGGTCAGCGCAAAGCTGTTGTTCGCCACGCGCACCGTGCCGGGGGCGAGCGGCGCGGCGGGGTCGGCGACGATCACCGCTTTGGTCACGTCGTCGCGGTCGATGTCGATGGCCCAGTTGGTCATGTGCGATGCTCCTGATGTGCAAGCGACAGGCCGGGCCGCGCCCAGCGGGTTTTGACCAGCCGTCCGCTGCCCGACAGGGTGATATAGGCGTCCATCATGTCGGCGCCGCCAAAGGCAATGTTGGTGGTGAAAACATCGTCGGTCGCGACAAATTCGACCAGCGCGCCGGTTGGCGAGACGACGCTGATCCCGCATTCGCCGATGGTCGCGACACAGATGTTTCCGCCCGCCTCGACCGCCAGACTGTCAAAGAATTTATAGCCGGCAGGGCGATAAAGCGGGATGCCGGGGCCGCCCACGCCCGCCGTCTGGTCGACCTTGCCCGGCGCGGTGATGTCATAAGCCGTCAGGCGGCACGTATAGGTTTCGGCCGCATATAAGCGCGAGCCGTCCGGCGACAGGCCGATGCCGTTCGGGTTGTAACTGGGAAAAATCACCTCCTCCAGATGACTGCCGTCGGGCCTGGCATAGAATATGCCGACAATGTCGTGGACCCGCGCGGTAAAATCTTCCTTGCCATGATCGGTGAACCAGAAACCGCCGTGCGCATCAAAGACGATGTCATTCGGTCCGCGCAGCGGGCAGCCGAAATCGCCCGAGCTATAAAGCCGCGTGACCACGCCGCTTTCGATGTCGATCCGCTCGATCCACCCGCCTGCAAAGTCAGCCTCAATCCCGTGCGGCCGCAACTTGCCGTCGGTTTCGACAAAGGCGAAGCCGCCATTGTTACAGCCATAGAGCATGCCATCGGGGCCGAAGGCGAGCCCGTTGGGGCCGCCGCCGGTCTGCGCGATGACCTGTTTTCGTCCGCCCGGCCAGCAGCGGGTGATCCGCCCCGCCAGGACTTCGGTCACGATGACGCTGCCGTCGGCCATCACCACCGGGCCTTCGGGAAATTGCAGGCCGTCGGCGATCAGTTCGAATGCGGCCATGATTGCTCCCGTCGTGGTCGGCTTTTCCGCGCCGCGCCCCTTGCCGCATCGGCGCGGCTGTGCTTTGCCGCCACTATGACCATCCAGCCGCTCTTTGCCACACCCTTTTACACCGGGCACATCGATGCGCCCGACCTGATCGCTGACCTGGGCGCATCATGCCGGCTTTTTGCCGAAGAGGACAAGGCCGGCCGCGCGTGGAGCAAGGATCGCGGCTATCGCGGCTACACCAGCTATGCCAGCCTGAACGATCTGCCACAACGCGACCCTGCCTTTGCCGATCTGAAGAAACGTCTCGACCGGCACGTCCGCGCCTTTGCCGCGGTGTGCCATTTCGATCTCGCAAAGCCGCTGCGTCTCGACAGCATGTGGGTCAATATCCTGAAGCCCGGCGGCGCGCATTCGGGGCATATCCACCCGCACAGCGTGGTTTCGGGGACGATCTATGTTGACGTGCCGCCGGGTTCGGGCGCGTTGCGGCTGGAGGATCCGCGCCTGCCGATGCTGATGGCGGCGCCGCTGCGCACCGACGACGCTCCCGCCGCCGACCGGCCCTTTTTCTTTGCCGAACCGGCGGACGGCACCGTGTTCCTGTGGGAAAGCTGGCTGCGTCACGAGGTGATGCCGAACGCGGCGAAGCAGGATCGAATTAGTATCAGCTTTAACTATAGCTGACGGCACGGTATGGCGCAGCCGACTGAAACGCCGCACAAGGACCTGCCCGCAATGACCGACTATGCCGCCGACCTTGGACTGTTCATCGACGGCGCGTGGCACGCGGGCGAGGGGCGCGACGCCATGCCGGTGCTGAACCCGGCCAGCGGACAGGCGATGGCCGACCTGCCGGTTGCCACGGTTGCTGATCTGGATGCCGCGCTGGCGGCGGCGGAGCGCGGGTTCAAAGTCTGGCGCGCGACCGATGTTGCAGCGCGCGGCGCGGTGCTGCGCAAGGCGGCGGCGTTGCTGCGCGAACGCGTCGACAGCATCGCGGTCATGCTGACGATGGAACAGGGCAAGCCGCTGGCCGAGGCGCGCGGTGAAGTCGTCGGCGCGGCACAGATGTTTGACTGGTGCGCCGAGGAAGCCAGCCGGCTCTATGGCCGTGCGCTGGTGCGTCCAGCGGGGCAGCGGTCAATCGTCATGCCGCAGCCGGTCGGCCCGGTCGCGCTGTTCACACCTTGGAATTTCCCGCTCTACCTGCTCGCCAAGAAAATGTCGGCGGCGCTCGCCGTCGGTTGTTCGGTGATCGCCAAGCCCGCCGAGGAAACGCCGGGGTGCACCCAGGCGCTGATGCAGGCGCTCCACGATGCCGGACTGCCGGGCAATGTCGCGCAATTGGTGCACGGCGTCCCCGACATGGTCAGCCGCCACCTGATCGCGTCGCCGGTGATCCGCAAGATCAGCTTCACCGGGTCGACCGCAGTCGGCAAACATCTGATGCGGCTGTGCGCGGACAATGTCACCGCGTCGACGATGGAGTTGGGCGGGCACGCGCCGGTGATCATCTTTGACGATTGCGACCTCGAAAAGACGCTCGACATGGTGGTCCCGCAAAAGTTCCGCAACGCAGGCCAGGTGTGCGTGTCGCCAACGCGCTTCTTTGTCCAGCGCGGGATTCACGACGCGTTCGTCAGCGGATTCGCCGCGCGCATGAAGTCGGTCAAGGTCGGCAACGGACTGGACAGCGGCACTGGCATGGGCCCGCTCGCCAATGGCCGCCGTCCCGCCGCCATAACCGCGCTGATCGACGATGCAGTGGCAAAGGGCGCGCGGATTGCGGGCGGCGGCGGCGCAATCGACAGCGGCGGCTATTTCATGCAACCGACCCTGCTGTCGGATGTCCCTGCCGGGGCCGACGTGATGCAAATTGAACCCTTTGGGCCGTTGGCGGTGACCCAGCCGTTCGATGATTTCGACGATGTGGTTGCGCGTGCGAACGGCGTGCCTTTTGGCCTTGCGGCCTTTGCTTTTACCGAAAACGGCCGCCGCGCCAATCTGATCGGCGACGCGCTGGAGGCGGGGATGATCGGCGTCAACAGCTTTGCCATTTCGGGTGCCGACACGCCCTTTGGCGGGGTCAAGCAAAGCGGCTATGGCAGCGAGGGTGGCCCCGAAGGCCTGCTGAGCTATTGCGTGACCAAGGCCGTGCATTTCGCATGAGTAACACCGCCCCAGCTCCCCGCACCGGCGGCCGCATTTTGATCGATCAGCTTGTCATTCAGGGCTGCGACCGCATCTTTACCGTTCCGGGCGAAAGCTTTCTTGCGGTGCTCGACGCGCTGCACGACGAGCCCGCAATCGACACGGTGGTGTGCCGGCAAGAGGGCGGCGTGACCTTCATGGCGTGCGCCGACGGCGCGATGACGCAGCGCCCCGGCGTTGCCTTTGTCACGCGCGGCCCCGGCGCGACCAACGCCAGCATCGGCGTCCATGTCGCGCATCAGGATTCGCAGCCGATGATCCTGTTCATCGGCGACGTCGACCGGGGGATGAAGGACCGCGAGGGGTTTCAGGAGGTCGACTTTGCCGCAATGTTCGGCCCGCTGTGCAAATGGGCGGCGCGGATTGATGATGCGGCGCGCATCCCCGAATATGTCGCGCGCGCCTATGCCACCGCGCTGTCGGGGCGGCCGGGGCCGGTTGTGCTGGCGCTGCCCGAAGACATGCTGTGCGATGTGGTCGAGGCGGTCGACCGCCCGCGCGTCATCCCGCCCGAGCAGCACCCCGATCCCGACGCGATGCTGGCGCTGTTCGACCTGCTGGGTCAGGCGACCGACCCGGTCGCGATTGTCGGCGGCGCGGGGTGGGATGGGTGCGCGGCGCATTGGTTCGCCAATTTTGCCGAAGGGCTGGGGATTCCGGTCGCAGCGGCATTCCGGCGGCAGGATGCGATCGCCAATGACAGCCCGGTCTATGCCGGCAATCTGGGCTATGGCCCCAACCCGAAACTGCTCGCGCGCATCCGTGCCGCCGACCTGATCATCGCCGTCGGCGCGCGGTTGGGTGAGGCGACGACCGATGGTTACAGCCTGATCACCCCCGACCACCCCGGCCAGACGCTGGTCCATGTCCACCCCGACCCGACCGAACTGGGCCGTGTGTATCGCACCGACCTGTCCATCTGTGCCGACATGCGCGAATTTGCCGAGGTCGCGGCGACGTGGAGCCATGATGTGGTGCCCTTTTCGGGCGGCGCGGCGGCGCATGCCGATTGGCTTGACTGGCGGACGGTGCGCCCCAACGACACGCCACTCGACCTTGGCCCCTGCGTCGCGGCGATGCAGGCGGCGCTGCCCGCCGACACGATCATCTGTAACGGCGCGGGTAATTTTTCGGGTTGGTGGCACCGCTACTGGACCTATGGCCCGATCCCGTCACAGCTCGCCCCGACCAGCGGCGCGATGGGCTATGGCGTGCCGGCGGCGGTCGCGGCGGCGCTGCGCTTTCCCGGCCGGATGGTGGTTGCGGTCGCGGGCGACGGCGATTTCCTGATGAATGGACAGGAACTGGCGACGGCGGCGCGGCAGGGCGCGAACTTGCTGGTGCTGGTCGTCGACAATGGCAATTATGGCACCATCCGCATGCATCAGGAACGCGAATATCCGGCGCGCGTGTCGGGGACGGCGCTGACCAACCCCGACTTCGCCGCCTATGCCCGCGCATTCGGGGCGTGGGCCGAAACGGTTGAAACGACCGCCGACTTTGCCCCCGCGCTCGACCGCGCGATGGGCCAAAGCGGGGTGCGCCTGCTCCACCTGAAAACCGACATCGAGCAGATCAGCAACGCGACCACGATCACGAAACTGCGGGGGGCCTAATCGGGCCGGTCAAGGTGCACAAAATCGCGCCCCATGGCGACCATGTGGGCACCGCCGTCGACAAATATGGTCTGGCCCGTGGTCGCGTTGGCGCGCGCGAGGAAAAGCACGGCGTCCGCAATCTGGTCCGCCGATGACAGCGCGCCAAGCGGCATCCGTGCCGCCAGCCGCACCCATTGCGCCGCGCCATAGTCTGCTGTCGGCATCGTCAGCCCCGGCGCAACCGCGTTGACGCGCACGCGCGGCGCAAGTGCGACCGCCAGCGTGCGCGTTGCCTGCCACAATGCCTGTTTGGACAATGTATAGGCGATCTGGTCGGGCACCGGCTGTGCCACCCGCTGATCAAGGATATTGACGACGCATCCGTGTGCGCCGTCGGGCAGCGCCCGCGCGAGTGCCGCCGCCAGCATCACCGGCGCGCTCAAATTGACACGCATCGCGGCGTCGATGTCGGCAGCGGTCAGCGTGTCCCACGCGCTTTCGGTGAACAGCGATGCATTGTTGACCAGCAGTGTCGGGGCGCGTCCGAAATGTGCGGCCACCGCCGGAACAAGGGCATCGATGTCGCCAGCATCGCTCAGGTCGGCGCGAAACTTGGCCCATGCGGTGCCATGTGCCGCCATCGTTGCCGCCAGTGCGGGTTCGGGTTCGACGGGGCGGTGCTTGTGCAGCGCCAGATCATAGCCCGCCGCTGCCAGCCGTGCCGAGAGAATGGCGCCGATGCGCGTCATCCCGCCGGTGACCAGCGCGATCGGGCGCACCGCTGTCATGGCCGCTCGCGGCGCAGCGTGATGCCGATTTCTTCGCCCCCTTGCGCGATCGCGAGCTTGGCGATGGTGACATCGACGGCACGCACCTTGTCATCCTGCAGGAAGATCGTTGCAATGATATGCTCGGCAACGCTTTCGATCAGCGTGAAATGGACATCGGCGGGCAGCGCGTCGGTCGCCGCATGTTTCAGGTCCATATAGCTTTTCGACTTCGCCAGATGGTCGCCCGGCGCATAATGCGGCGCGACGCTCAGTTCGGCGCGGATCGAAATGCGCAGCGGCTGGGGCAGGTGCGTTTCTTCGGAATAAATGCCGGTCAGCACATCGGTTTCGATGCCGTTGAAGGTCAGGATGAGATTGTCGGCCATGGGTTTCCCGGAAAAATGTCGCGCGGCGCCCGATTAGCGGCTTCCGTGCGTCCGCGTCCAAGGCTAAGGGCCGCCCCCATAGCGAAAGGGCGGGGCTTGGTCGAGTTTGTTCCTCTGGAAAATGTTGCGGGTGACGCGGTCGAGGCTTTGCTCGATGCGGCGTTTGGCGCGGACCGGTTCGGTCGGACGGCCTATCGGCTGCGCAGCGGCACCGGCATGATTGCCGCGCTCAGCTTTGGCCTGGTCGCGGAAAATGGCGCTTTGCTGGGGTCTATCCAGTGCTGGCCGGTGCAACATCGGGGCAAAAATGGCGTCGCCACGCCGATGGTCATGGTCGGGCCGGTTGCGGTTGACCCGGCGTTGCAGCGCGGCGGATATGGCCGGCGGCTCATGCACGGCTGCCTGTCGGCGGCGGAGGCGCAAGCGGACGGGGCGTTGATGATGATCGGCGATCCCGAATATTATGGCCGCTTCTTTGGTTTTTCGGCGGATCGCACCGCGCGCTGGGTGCTGCCCGGCCCGGTCGAGCCGCGCCGGTTGCTGGCGCGCGCCGCCAACGGGCATGACGCGCCGGATGGCGCCGGGCACATCGGACCGCGCGCGAATTCCTAACCCGCCGCTTGCCAAGCGGCTGCGTCCGCCCCATGTCAAAGCGATGCAGAAAGTTGCCGCCGATCTGTCCCGGATGACGCTGGATGCGGTCGCGGCGGCGGTTGGCGATCAGCATCTGCCGCCGGTCGAAAACTGGCACCCGGCGCGCGCGGGCCGCATCGACATCCGCATCGCGGCCGATGGCAGCTGGTGGCACGAGGGCGGGCGGATCAACCGGCCGGCGATGGTGCGGCTGTTTTCGACCATTTTGCGCCGTGAACCCGACGGCAGCCATGTGCTGGTGACCCCCGCCGAAAAGCTGACGATCATGGTCGATGACCTGCCATTTCGCGCGGTCGAAGTGGTCAGCGAAGGCGAAGGCCCCCGCCGCCGCCTCGCGTTCCGGCTCGACACCGGCGATCTGGTCGTCGCGGGCGCGGCCAACCCGATCCGATTTGACAGCAGTGCACAGGGCGAACCGCGGCCGTGGTTGCATGTGCGCGGACCGCTGGCGTGCGGATTGCAGGCGCGGATCGCGCGCAGCACCTATTATGAACTGGTCGAAATGGCGCTGGCCGACGGTGCCGCGTCGCCATGCCTGTGGTCCGAAGGCGCGTGCTTTGCGCTGGAGACCGGGTAATGCTGCACGCCCGCCTGCAAGCCGCGTTGCGCGCCCCCATCGACGGCCACGCGAATGAAGATGAGTCCGATCTGGCCGCGCCCGACGGCGGCCACCGCGCCGCCGCCGTGCTGATCCCGTTCACCGACCGCGCCGAGCCGGGCGTCATCCTGACCCAGCGGCCGCAATGGTTGCGCAGCCATGCGGGCCAGGTCGCCTTTCCGGGGGGCAAGGTCGATGACACCGACACCGACGTCGTGGCGGCGGCGCTGCGCGAGGCGGACGAGGAGCTGGGGCTGCCGCGTGATGCGGTGCGGGTTGCGGGCGTGGCGGGCGAATATCGGTCGGGCAGCGGGTACCGGATCACGCCCGTGCTCGGTGTCATCGCGCCCGACTTCGCGTTTGACCCCAACCCCGAAGAG
>JBEGPL010000223.1:0-7395 GCA_041181445.1 Pseudomonadota bacterium | reverse complement strand
GACCCGAAAGGCCGCCGCCCTTGACCGTGGCGACGACGTCATATTGATCAACGCGTTCGGCAACACCGAACGGCTGGTTGATGACGAGGCGCAACGTCGGGCGGGCGAAGTAAACTTCCTGATCGCGGCCGTTGACGATGATCTTGCCGGTGCCGGGTTTCACCCACACACGGGCGACGGCATCCTTGCGGCGACCGGTGGCATAGGCGCGGCCCTGCTTGTCGATCTGTTGCTCACGCAGCGGCGCGGGCGCGTTTTCGGCCGGTGCGCCGCCTTCGGCAATGGTGCCCAGATCGGCGAGTGTTTGAACGGTATCGGACATTATGCACCCACCTTGTTCTTGCGGTTCATGGACCCAACGTCGAGGACCGTCGGGTCCTGCGCGCCGTGCGGATGTTCGGTGCCGGCAAAGACGCGCAAGTTGCGCATCTGTTGACGGCCCAGCGGGCCGCGCGGGATCATCCGTTCGATGGCCTTTTCCAGAACGCGTTCGGGAAAGCGGCCTTCGAGCACTTTGCCCGCCGTGACGCCCTTGATGCCGCCCGCGTAACCGGTATGCCGGTAATAGACTTTCTGGCCCAGCTTGTTGCCGGTGAAGCGCACTTTGTCCGCGTTGATGACGATGACATTGTCACCGCAATCGACGTGCGGGGTAAAGCTTGGCTTATGCTTGCCGCGCAATATGTTGGCGATGATCGATGCGACGCGGCCCACAACCAGGCCGTCGGCGTCGATCAGCACCCATTTCTTTTCGACCGTTGCGGCATTGGCCGACTGGGTCATTTTGGTCAGCGCCTTCACGGGCCGTCCTCCTGTTGATCGGGTGGATGCCCCGGGGCGGACCCGCGGCAAAACAAAACGCCGCCCGCAAAGCCATGTGGCCCGTTGAGCAGCGCATGGCGGCTCCTCTGGCGAAACAGCCGTTGGAAGTCAAGGGAAAGTGCGGCTTTCATGACGGGTAAAATAATACCCGGCATTCAAAGCCTGGCGCGACGCGGCTATTTGCCGTCCGCGCTGGCCGGTTCGAGCGTGCGCAAGACGCGCGCTTGCAGCACCGACGCCCCGGTGCGGCCATTGCGCGCATGGGTCTCGCTCTGTTCAGCGAGCAACAGGCCGCTGGCGCGCGACACACGCCAGCTGGTGCGCGTTTCAAATGTCGAATCATTGCCGTCGGCCAGCGCCCCACGGGCGTCATCGTCGATTTCGGCCGTCGCGCCATCGATGCGCACGCGGCGCTGTCGGGCCGGCCCGACCGGTTCAGTGTCGATAACCGGGCCCGACACCGCAACGCGGCCGGCGAATGCCATCAGCACATCGATGTCCATTGCGAGCATGTCTTCACGTTGCGCCGGCGACAGCGCCAGCAACGTCCCGACAAGCGTCTGGGCTTCGGCGCGACTGCCGCCCTCGACATTTGCGGCCTCGGCCAGTCGCAGTTGCGCCCACAGGTCCGCGCCGTCGGCCAGATCAAGGCTGCTGCCATCGGCGGCGACCAGATAAACCGTATCGACGCCCTTGAGCGGCGCCATCAGCCCGCCAAACACGGACGCCAGCACCGGCGGCGCGTCGCTTTGCAGATCAATCAGGCGCGATGTCAGATAAAAGCCGCGCCCGGCGGGTTCAAACCGGATGATGTAGGTTGCGGTAAAATTATAGAAACTGCCGTCGCGCGCCAATTGCGCCCGCTCGACGCGCAATCGCAGCGGTGTGTCCAACGGCGGCGCAAAGGGAAAGGCGATCGAATCGACGCTGGACGCTTCCGTTCCGCCGTCGGCTGTCTGCGCTGCCGCAGGCAACGCACCCACCACCAGAGCCGCCGCAATACCGACGTGCAGCGCGCGGCGGGCGGACATTGCCATCATATGTTTTGCCGACCCAGCCGGTGGAGACCGTTGGCCACAGCGATGACAACCAACGCGCCGACCGCCTGATGCGCCAGCGCGATCCAAAAAGCGACGCCGCTGATCACCGTCGCAATGCCCAGCAAAATCTGCGTGCCCAGCGCGATGTGGATCATCACTGCGGCCTGCCGGTCGCCCGCGCGCTTCACCCGCGCCGCCAGCATGACCAGCGCGCCCGCCGCCACCCATGCCCACCAGCGGTGGACAAAATGGAGCAGGAACGGGTCATTGAACAGCGCGGTGATTATGCCCGCCGACCAGTCCACGCCATCGGGAAACAGCCTTGCGTTCATCAACGGCCAACTGTTCGCAACCTGTCCGGCATTCAACCCGGCAACATAGGCCCCGAACAGCAATTGGATGGCGAGAATGGCGATGACCGCAACGCCAAAGCCGGACAGTCCCGCCGGGCGCGGCCGAGCCGGGTTTTCGGCAAGCAGCGACAGGTCGCGCGCCGTCCACACCAGTCCCGCCAGAATGAGCAGCGCGGTGAGCAAATGCGCCGCGAGCCGGTAATGGCTGACGTCGGTCCGATATTCCAGCCCCGATGCGACCATCCACCACCCCAGCGCGCCTTGCAGCCCGACCAGCGCGCTGAGCGCGAGCAGGCGCGGGAAATAACCGCCGGGGACCATCCGCCGCCAGGCAAACCAGATCAGCGGCAACACCATCGCCGCGCCGATCAACCGGCCCCACAGCCGGTGGACCCATTCCCAGAAAAAGATGAACTGGAAATCAGCGAGGCTCATACCCTTGTTGATCTGCTGATATTCGGGGGTTTGCTGATATTTGGCAAAAGCGTCGGCCCACGCCGAATCGCCGATGGGCGGCAAAGCGCCCGAAACCGGTTTCCATTCGGTAATCGACAGCCCCGATTCGGTCAGCCGGGTGATCCCGCCGATGATCACGATGGCAAAGACCAGCGCCGCCACCCACCACAGCCAGCGGGCGAGCCTGCGCGCTGATGCCGCAGCGGAAACGGGCGTTGATGCAAAGCGGGCCATGGCGGCGCTATCGGGCTTTCAAGCGGTTGTTGCAAGACCCGAGCATTGCAGACTAAATATCATCTTATCATGCGCCTCCTGTCTCTGATCCTTCCGGCCGCTCTGGGTGCGTCCTTGGCCGCGGGCGCCGTTCCGCCAGCAGACCCCGGCGACGCGCACGCGCGGATCGCCGCCGCCGAATCGCGCGTCGCCGCCATCGGTTTCCGGCTGGCCACACGCAATGCCGACTGGTGCGACCGGCGGGCACCACAGCTTGGCTGGATATTGGGCGACCGGCGACTTTATACCGACGCGCAGTGGCCCGCCGCGCGCGCCGCTTATACCGCCAGCGACAGCGATGCGCCGTTTGTCGCCGCGATCGTGCCGGGTGGCCCCGCCGACCGCGCCGGGCTGAATATCGGCGACAGCCTTGACCCGCCCGGCATTGCCCTGTCCGCCAGCGGCAGCGCGCCGCACGCGCGGATCGACGCGGTCGAACGGTGGGTGTCGTCGCGCGGTGCGCGCATCGAAGTGCAACTGTCCGTGAATGGCAAGATGCGCAGCATCGCGCCCACGCCCGGCTGCTATGGCGATTTCCGCGTCGAAGCCACCGCCGCGCTGAACGCTGCTGCCGATGGCCGCGTCGTCAAAATCCCCGCCGGACTGGCCGCGCTGTTCGCGCGCGACGACGAACTCGCCGCCGTGGTGGCGCACGAATTGGCGCACAATATCCTGTCGCATCGCGAACGGCTCGACGCCGCCGGGGTGCCGCCCGACCGGCGGCGGCTGTCGAAGCGCGATCAGGAACGGATACGCTTGACCGAGGTTGACGCCGATGCGCTTTCGGTGTGGCTGCTCGCCGGGGCGGGCTTTGACCCCAACGCCGCCTTGTCGATGTGGGACAGGTTGGCGCGTGCCAAGGGGCCGCAGTTGTTCCCCGCCGCCACGCATCCCTCGCATAAGGTGCGCAGCGCGCTGCTGCGCGCCAATATCGACGCGATGACCACCGCGCGCGCGCGCAACCCCGCCGCGCGGCCGCCGATGATCGATGCGCCGCGCGCTTTGCAATAGGCGCACCCTTGGCACGGTAACCGGACGGCCCCATATTGCGAACACCATGTTCCGACAGCATCACAAAGGACCTCGACCATGACCGATCAGACCGCCATTTTCGCCGGGGGCTGTTTCTGGTGCACCGAAGCGGTGTTCAAATCGCTGCGCGGCGTCGCGTCGGTGGAAAGCGGCTATATCGGCGGGCGCGGCGCGAACCCGCGCTATGAAGCCGTCTGTTCGGGCACCACCGGCCATGCCGAGGCGATCCGCATCGCCTTTGACGCCGACGTCATCACCTATGGCGACTTGCTCGACATCCATTTTGCGACGCACGACCCGACCCAGCTCAACCGCCAGGGCAATGATATCGGCACCCAATATCGCAGCGCCATTTTCCCGTTCGATGAGGCGCAGGACAGCGACGCGCGCGCCGCCATCGCCCGCGCCGCGCCCGACTGGCCCGCGCCCATCGTCACCACCATCGAACCGATGGCGCCATGGTACCCAGCCGAGGATTATCATCAGGATTATTGGGACGGCGCGGGCCAGCGCAACGGATATTGCCTCGCGGTCATTCCGCCCAAGCTGGCAAAACTGCGCAAGGGCTTTGCCGACCGGATCGGCTGAGCCGCCGCAACCTGACCATTTCCGCCAGATTCCCGTTCAGCACAGCGAAAGCCGCCGCGCGCTAAGCGCCCGTTTTTGGCGGGCAATTGCACGCGAGTCGGGGGTTTTACCATGCGTCAGTTCATCACGGCGGCGACGGCCATTGCCGTCACCATGTCGACCTTTGCGATTGTCCCCGCCGCGCAGGCGCGGCACCGCAACTCGTGGGGTTATCGCCACCACGACCGGGTCGATGCGGGCGACGTGATCGGCGGCTTGCTGATCCTGGGCACCATTGCCGCCATCGCCAACTCGGGCGACAAGCGCAGCCGGGAGCGCGACCGGCGCAGCGAACGTTATGAGCCGCCCTATCGCCCCGACGACCGCCGCGATGATCGCAATGCCGGTTATGACCGCAGCCAGGATCGCAGCGAAAACGGCACCGCGCGCACCGAAGCCGGCCGCGCCGCCGACGCCTGCGCCTGGGCCGCCGAGGGTCAGTTGGGGCCCGACGCGCACACCACCGCCATCGACCGTGTGCTCGCCGAGGGCGACGGCTGGTCGGTTTCGGGCCGCGTCGAAAACGGCAGCGCGGGGCCGCGCGGATTCCAATGCACCTTTCGCGCCGGCCGCGTGAGCGCGGTGAGCGTGGAGGCTTAGTCGTTGGGTCAGCGAACCTGAACGCCAGATAAGTATCAGGTTCAGCATCGTGTCACGCCGACTCGCCTAAACCTTCTTTCACAGGCCGCGATGGTCGCGGTTTGAGACATGAAGGAATATCACCATGGCCGTGAAGCCCATGACCTTGAAGCCCAATATCGCCCGGGCCGCAATCGGGGCGGCCGTTGCCGGTGCGATGACACTCACCGCGACCCCCGCCTTTGCCCGCCACCGCGACGACGACGGCATCGATGCCGGCGAAGTGATTGCCGGCGCCGTGATCCTGGGCGGTCTCGCCGCGATCCTGTCGAGCAATGGCGGCAAAGATCGCTATGGCGACCGCGACGTCCGTTACGATAATGGCCGTTACGATAATGGCGGTTACGACAATGGCCGCTATGACAACGACCGTTACGGCGACCGCGACGGACGCTATGGCGACAATCGCTATGGCAATGACCGGGGCCGCTATGGCAATTCGCGGTCGGCGGTGAACCAGTGCGTCACCAGCGTTGAACAGCGCAGCGGACGTTATGGCCGCACCGACGTCACCGAAATCCGCAGCATCGACCGCATTCGCGGCGGGTATGAAGTGCGCGGCCGCGTTGTTGTGCGCGACGGCTATCGCGGCAATTGGGGCCGTGGCCGTGGCGGATCCTATGATCAAGGCCGTTTCAGCTGCACCGTGCGTTATGGCCGCGTCGACGACATCCGTCTGTCGGGCCTTGGCTGAACAAAGCGCCGTCCACCCTCCCGGGACGGACGCGACGGGCCCGCTTGCCACAACGGCAGGCGGGCCTTTGTCATACGCGCCGCTAAACCGCGCGCCGCGCGCGCCGTTAATCCCCCTGTATCGCGATACTTGCAGGGGCCACGCCACATCATGTTTCCCGTCATCGGCCTTGTCATCCTGATCCTCATGGTCTTTGGAGGTTTCGTCATCACCGGCGGCGACATTGGCCCGGTGCTGCACGCGCTGCCCCACGAAATGCTGATCATCGGCGGCGCGGCGGTGGGCGCGATTGTCACCGGCAATTCGGGCGCGCACCTGAAAGCGTTGGGCGGCGGCTTTGCCAAAGTGTTCAAAGGTCCGCGTTACAAAAAGTCCGACTTCCTCGATTGCATGCTGCTGGTTGCCAAGCTGATGAAGATGCTGCGCACCGAAGGCCCGGTCGCGGTCGAACCGCATATTGAGGATCCGAAAAGCTCGGTCGTCTTTGCCGATTACCCGCGCTTGCTGGCTGACACCGCGCTGATCCACCTGATCTGCGACACGTTGCGGCTGGTGGTCGTGTCGTCGGGCACGCTCGACCCGCATGCGGTGGAGGAGGTGATGGACAATGGGCTGAAAACGCACCACCACGACGCCATCGGCCCCGCCGACAATATGCAAAGCCTGGCCGACGCGCTGCCCGCGCTGGGCATTGTCGCCGCCGTGCTGGGCGTGGTGAAGACGATGGGGTCGATCGACCAGCCGCCCGCCATTCTGGGCGCGATGATCGGGTCGGCGCTGGTCGGCACTTTTCTCGGCGTTCTGCTCGCGTACGGTGTCGTCGGTCCGTTCGCCAACCGCTGCCGCCAGGTGATCGAAAGCGACGGCGCGATTTATCATATGGTCAAACAGATCATCATCGCGTCGCTGCGCGGCCACCCCCAGCCGCTGGTCATCGAAGCCGCGCGGTCCAGCCTGACCCACGCCAACCAGCCGAGCTTTGCCGAAGTGTTCGACGGCATGCGCGGGCGTTGAGCGATGAGCGCAAAACCAAACCGCAGCGGCACCGCAGCCGCCCCAGCGCCCGTGATCGTCAAAAAAGTCTATGCCGCGCCGCATAGCGCGCATCATGGCGGCGCATGGAAAGTCGCCTATGCCGACTTTGTCACCGCGATGATGGCGTTTTTCCTGCTGATGTGGCTGCTCGGTGCGACCACCGAAAAGCAGCGCAAGGCGCTCGCCGACTATTTCACGCCGACGCTGGTCGAAATGAAACAGGGCAGCGCCGGGTCGAACAACGGCCCGTTCGGCGGCGACAGCCTGACCAAACAGGATAATTACCCCTTTTCCGGCGGCCAGCCCGGCGCGCGCGCGATCACCATCCCGCGCGACGCCACCGGCACCGCCGAGAACGCTGGCAAGGACGCCAAGGACCGCGACCGCAAATCATTTGAAGCGATGAAAAAGCAAATCGAGGCGC